>JABTUF010000008.1 GCA_015075645.1 Burkholderiales bacterium
TTGATCGCCAAGTTCGCGCTCATCTTCGGGCTGATCGTCATATTGCCGCGAGTTGCGGAGCACGTGGGGCTCCCGGGCGTGCTTGGGGTGCTGCTCGGCGGCGTGCTGCTCGGTCCGGCTGTCCTGGGGCTGCTGAACCCGGAAGGCAAAGCAATCGAACTGTTCGCTGAGCTGGGCAAGCTGCTGCTGATGTTCTTCGCGGGCTATGAAATCAATCTCTCCCAGCTTCGCCGCTCCGGATTGCGCGCCGGGATCTTCGGCGTCCTCACCTGTGTCCTACCCCTGGCGCTGGGTTTCGGCGTGGCGCGCGCCTTCGGTTACTCGACCAACGCCGCGGTGCTGATCGGCTCGCTACTCGCCTCCCATACGCTGCTGGGGCTGCCGATCGTGCGTCAGCTCAACTTGCTCGAATGCGATGCAGTCGTCATGACCATCGTTGCCACCATCATCACCGACATAACGGCCATGCTGATTCTCGCCGTCACGCTGTCGGTGCACACGGCGGGCTTTTCGCCCGCGCATATGGCGACGACACTCATCGGCATTGGAATCTATGTTCCGACTGTCGTGTTCGGGCTCAGTAGCTTCACGCGGTTCATAGACAGCAGGACGCGGCTGCCGGAGCTTCGGCTCGGGGTGATGATCGCGATGATCGCAATCGCGGCCTCGCTCGCGCAGGCAATTGAGTTGGAGGGCATCGTCGGCGCGTTCCTGACGGGGATCGCCGTCAAGCGCGCGGTTGGGGAGAATCGCGTTACCGAGTCGCTTCGAACGATAAGCGACGCCCTGTTCATTCCGGTATTCTTCCTTGCCACGGGATTCCTCGTCGACTTCAAGGTGTTGGGGGAAACGCTCTTGAACCATGCACCCTTGGTCGCGGCGATTGTCGGCGGCCTCGTGTTCGCCAAGTATCTCGCCGCCCGCGTGGCGGGAATGTTGTTCAAGATTGGGCGCGACGAGGTTCGGCTCATGTGGGGCCTCACGCTGCCGCAGGTCGCGGCAACCTTGGCGGCGGCGACAGTGGCCTACCGGGCAGCAGGCCCGGACGGGAGCACCCTGATCGACGAGAAGATGCTAAACACCGTCGTGGTGCTGGTGATAGCCACATCGATCCTTGGCCCCGTGCTGACGCGGCGTTTCGGCATCCGCGTTTCGCGATAACGCGTGACGCTTGCAGCGCATGGACAACATTTCGCACGACATCCAGTTGGCGCCATGCCTTGAGCGCAGCGGTTGCCGTGCAGGGCAACGGCAGGGTGGCCACGTCGGCGATGGAGAAACTGGGGAACGCATTTGTATGACCCCTTTTGGCTGAGACTAAAGTCGGAAACGGGTTGATTGCCGCAGTGCTAAGGTCCGCTCTCACGCAAGATGCCGCAGCTCGGAATGACTGCAAGACTTGTCTCGCGATGCAAGGCTTTCGCAAGACTTTGCTGACTTCCGCCACGGCACGATACGGTCGAAAATCCTTGCAGGGGGCGTTCGACCTGTTAGACATCAATAAGTTACGAGGCAGGCTTCGGACTACGAACCAGGAGGTCATTGAGCGGGGCTTACACACCCCAACTCGGGACGCCAAGTTGCGGCGGCGCTGGTCCGTCATAATGGCTTTAAGGCGCATTCACGCGCTTTCTCGCGACTGCGCGACAGGGCCAATTTGATCGATGGGCAGGTGTATACGAAAATGTAGCTGCGCTGTTTTGCATGCCCCTGTGTTGCACTGCATTCGACTGCTACAGTGAAGTTGCGCGGACACCGTAAGCAGTTGAACTAACAATAAAATTAAGTTTCCATTTTGCGGACTGTTAATCCGCAGGTCCCAGGTTCGAGCCCTGGTCGGGGAGCCACGAGACTCATTTTCTGCGATAGCGCCTACCTCATCATTCACGTGGTGGCGAAACGCTATGAGCGCGGCAGCAGGACGCAGCCCCTCGCGGCGAGGCATTGACAATATGTACCGTATACGGTACATTACGCTCTGCCGACGCCGCAACGACTCGACGCCGTCTTCTTTCGATCGGAGAGCGGCAGCGAACCCGTTCGCGAGTGGCTGAAGAGTCTGCCGAAGGATGAGCGCAAGGCGATCGGCGAGGACATTGCTTACGTTCAGTTCAAGTGGCCGATCGGCAAACCGCACGTCGACCACCTGCGCGGAGCCGTCTGGGAGGTTCGGACGTCGCTGGCCAATCGCATCGCGCGGACACTGTTCGCGGTCGAGGGGCGACAGATGGTGCTGCTGCATGGGTTCATCAAGAAGACACAGCAGACACCGAATGAAGATATCAGGTTGGCAGAGAAACGCTTCAAGGAGTGGCAACATGGCGAAACGTAACCCGCGCACCGGTTCCAGATTTGACGATTTCCTGAAGGAGGAGGGTATCTTCGAAGATGTTCAGGCGAAGGCTCTCAAGCGCGCTCTCGCCGAACAACTGGAGGAGAGCATGCAGGCGGCCAAGCTGACAAAGCTGGACATGGCAAGGAAGATGGCTACCAGCCGCTCGCAGCTCGACCGCGTATTGGATCCAAGCAATGTCTCGGTTCAGTTGGATACCCTCATCAAAGCCGCGCGAGCGCTTGGCAAAGAGATAGAGATCAAGATCAAACGCGCCACAAAGAAGGAGACGGCATGAACGGCGCCCGTTTGAATCCGGCCTGTTCAAAACGGGGTCTATTAAGTCGACGTATCTGCCCGTCCAGGGGCGTCAAGTCCCATTACGTGCCAAAAAACTGACCCCACCGAGAATGGCATAAGTGCTTGATTGCTTTTCTTATTCCGACCTCGGCGGCGACGGACTGTTAATCCGCAGGTCCCTGGTTCGAGCCCAGGTCGGGGAGCCAAATCATCGACGGGTTGCGTCTTCCAGACGCAATCCGTTTCAATTTCGAGCGCTCGCTCGTTGTTGCTTGGCCGCCGTTTGCCGGGTTTGTCCGTTCAGGGTAGTGGACCGACCGATGAGACGGACGGACTTCGGCCCATCCGGCACTTTCCGGATCGATGCGGCCAAGCGATCTGCGCTGACCGATGGGCCGTTGCCGGCGCTGCCGGGCAGCGAGCACGCGCAGCACAAGGCGTCCCGTGGCTCGCCACGACCGCTCCCTTGCGATCGTGACCAGAGTTGACTATCATGTGACCATGACCGGGATACGCATCGCCGACCTGAAGAGCCGCCTGAGCGAACATCTGCGCAAGGTGCGGGCAGGTGGTTCGTTGACGATTCTGGACCGGGATACGCCGATCGCGCGCATCGTTCCGTGGAAGGCAGGCATTGGCCCCCTCAGGCTTCGGGCGCCCGTACCGGGAGCGCCGAAACTCCAGCGCGTGCCTCTTCCGCCACCCCTCAGGTTCCGTGGAGACGTCGTCAGGCTGCTGATGGAAGAGCGGCAAGGCGATCGGTGATCGCCTACCTCGATTCGTCGGTATTGCTGCGTGTCGTCGTTGGCCAGCGCGACGCTCTGAAGGAATGGAGCCGGGTCACGCTGGGCATCGCCTCGGCGCTCGCGGAAGTGGAGTGTCTTCGAACGCTGGACCGATTGCGCCTGGCGCAAGGATTCGCCGACGAGACGATCGCGGAACAGAGGGAGGCGGTATACCGGTTGTTGGAGGCCATGGAGATCGTGGAGATTACCCACCCGGTTCTGGCGCGCGCTGCCCAACCGCTCCCGACGGCGCTGGGAACGCTGGATGCGATTCATCTCGCCACGGCGTTGCTGTGGAAGGAGCAGGCGGGGAAGGACCTGTCGATGGCGACGCACGACGCGGCATTGGCCATCGCCGCGAAGGCAAGTGGGCTGCGCGTCATCGGCGCGTAAATGGCGCTGTCGCACTCGGGTCGGCGCGGGCGAGGGCCTCGCCACCGGGTGGGGAAGCGGCCTGAACCCCCGGCGGCCACCCAAACTCCTCCACTCGTGGCCACCCCAAATACCTCCACCTGATCGAGCATAGCTGCGCCTGATCGGGGCGCCGCGCGGCGGGACGTTACCGTTGCCCCTCGCCATCGTGAGGGGGAAGGAGTGAACGTCTTGAAGCCGGAGTTGTTGACCACGATTCGCACGCTGCTCGCGCAGGGTGCGACGCAGCGGGAGATCGAGCGATTCACCGGGGTGGATCGCAAGACCATCCGTCGCTACCAGCGGGCAAATTCCTCCGGGGTGGCCACCGGCGCGGAAGCTGGGGACGAGCAAATTCCCCCACCCCGGCCACCGGCGCCGACGCTGTCGGCGTGTGCGCCGCACCGGGCCTGGGTCGAGGCCCAGGTCGAGCTCGGGCGCAACGCCGTGAGCATCTACCAGGACCTGGTGGAACTGCACGGCTTCGCCCACTCCTACAACTCGGTGAAGCGCTTCGTGGCGAGCCTCAAGCGCCGCGCACCGGAGCGCTTCGACGTGCTCGAGTTCCTGCCCGGGGAGGAAGCGCAGGTCGACTACGGCCAGGGCGTGCCCACGCTGCACGCCAACGGCAAGTACCGCCGCCCGTACGATGAGTTCCGGATCGTCGGCACGCTCGACGACGAGCGCCCGGCGCCGGCCAGCGGCACGGTCGGACAAGAGTGCCCGGCGGGTGCAACGGCATCGGCATGCGCGAATTCGATGACGCCGTCCGTCGCCGCCCCGGGAAACCGGGCGCACGATGATCCGTGGCGCAGCGTGGAAATGCTCCGGGTGCGACATGCGCTGCTCCTCGGGTCGGAGGGTCTTGCCAATCTCGGCCGTTCACGCTTAAGCTAGTACTTGATTACTTACTTTCAAGCGCCCACCTTCGACGCATGGATACGACCACCGCTGTCCGGGCCGTCCCGCGCCACCGCCTGCCCACCGACGAACGGCGGCGCGAGATCGTCACCACCGTCCTGGCGCTGGCGCGCGAGCGCGGTCCCGATGCCATCACCACGCAGGCGATCGCTGACCGGATCGGCGTGACGCAGGGTGCGGTCTTCCGGCATTTCCCGGACAAGGAGGCGATCTGGCTCGCCGTCTTCGCCTGGGTGCGCGAATCGCTCGGTGCGGTGTTCACGGCTGCGATCGAGAAAGGCGGGACGCCGCTCGCCAGGATCGAGCAGGCGTTTCACGCGCATGTGGCGTTCGTCGCGGCGAACCCGGGCGTTCCCCGTGCGATCTTCCACGAACTGCAGTACCCCGGCGATTCGCCGGTGCGCACCGAGGTTCGCGCGATGATCATCGCGTACCGCAAGCGACTGGCATCGCTCTTCACCGAGGCGAAGGCGGCAGGCGAGCTTCCCACCGACCTCGACACCTCGCTGGCGCCGGTGCTGTTCATCGGCGCGGTACAGAGTCTGGTCATCCAGTCCGCGCTGGCGGGGGACGAGGCCGGAATGCCGAAGCGGGCGCGTCGGTTGTTCCCGCTGCTCCTCCACGGCTATCGCGGGCGCCGGAAGCCATGAACCTGCGCCTCGATCGCAAGGCGGTGCTAATGGTCGCCGGCGCGGCGATCGTCGTGCTGCTGGGCTGGCTGGCGACGAGTCAGGGACCGCTGGCACCGTCCAGGGTGACCGTGGCGAAAGTCGAACAGGGCCCGCTGGTCGCGAGCTCGTTCGGCATCGGTACGGTCGAGGCACGTCGCAGCTACGCGCTCGGTCCGACGGTGGCGAGCCGCGTGGCCCGCGTGCTCGTCGATCAGGGCGACAGGCTCGTGGCCGGACAGTTGCTCGCGGAACTCGACCCGGTCGATCTCGACGACCGCGTCGCGAGCGGGCAGCTCGCGGCCGAGCGTGCAGCGAGCACCATCCGCGCCGCGGAAGCCCAGTTCGCGGAGGCGTCCAGCCGCGCGCAGGTTGCGGTTGCGAGTGCTCGCCGCTACGCCGAGCTGCGCGCGCAAGGGTTCGTCAGCCAGGAAGCCGTCGATGTCAGGGAATATGACGCGAACGCCGCGAAGGCGGCCGTGGACGCTGCGGCAGCGCAGCTCGCGGCGGCGCAGAGCGACCGGGAACGCGCCCTGGCCGATGTCGCCGGGGTCGGCAAGCTGCGTGCGCAGGCCCGGCTCGTGAGCCCGGTCGCCGGCATCGTCAGCGCACGGCTGGTCGAACCCGGAAGCACGATCGTCGCCGGACAGGCGGTGGTGACGGTCATCGACCCGGCGAGCCTGTGGATCAAGGCGCGCATCGACCAGGGCCAGGCCGGCGGCGTGCGCGTCGGCCAGTCCGCGGAGATCGTGCTGCGCTCGGACCCGCGACGCGCCTATCGCGGGGAGGTGCAGCGCGTCGACTGGATCAGTGATGCGGTAACCGAGGAACGGATCGTCAACGTCGGTTTCGCGGCGTGGCCCGAAGCGATGTCGGTCGGTGAACTGGCCGAGGTGACGATCCATACCGCTCGCCTTCCCGACGTGCGTTCGGTGCCGGCGGCGGCGGTGAAACGGCTGGATCGGCAGCACGGCGTCTGGCAGGTGAACGATGGGCGCATCGCGTTCCGGCCGGTCAGGACCGGCATCACGACGCTCGACGGACGTACCGAGATTCTCGACGGGCCGGCAACGGGCGACGAGGTCGTCGTGCACAGCGAGCGAGCATTGCGGCCGGACGCCAAGGTCAAGGTCGTCGCGGCGATCATCGGCGCCCAACCATGATCAATCTCGCCGGTCGCGACGTCCTGCACGGCTGGGGCAAGTTCGTCTTCACCGGCCTGGGGCTCGGACTGCTCGTCGGCCTGACGCTGTCGATGGCGGGCATCTACCGCGGATTGGTCGACGACGGCAGGGTCCTGCTGCAGAACGGCGGCGGCGATCTCTGGGTCGTGCAGCGCGACACGCTCGGTCCCTACGCCGAACCGTCGAACGTGCGCGACGACGCCTACCGGGCGCTCCTCGGCGTCCGAGGCGTGGCGGACGCCGGCAACGTCACCTACCTCTCGATCCAGGTCCAGCATGCCGGCGGCGACGTCCGCGTGATGCTCGTGGGCTTCCAGCCGGGACGTCCCGGCGAACCCGGCTACCTCGTGGCCGGACGTCCGATCACGCGCTCGCACTACGAGGCGATCGCCGACATACGTGCCGGCTTCCGGCTCGGCGAGCGCATCCGCATCCGCCGGCACGAGTACACGGTGGTCGGGTTGACGCGCCGCATGGTGTCGTCGGGGGGCGACCCGATGGTCTTCGTGCCGCTGCAGGACGCGCAGGAGGCGCAGTTCCTCAAGGACAACGACGCGCTGGTCAACGAACGTGCGCGTACCGCCGCCAACCCCGCGTTCAACCGCCCCGGCGTGCCGGGATTGCTCGAGGCCGTGCAGGCGAGCCAGGCCGGCAGCCGTAACGTCAACGTCGTCATGCTGCGGCTCGCGCCCCACGCCGACGAAGCGGTCGTGGCGCGCGAGATCCGCCGCTGGAAACACCTTGAGGCGTACACGCGATCCGACATGGACGAGATCGTGGTCGCCAAGCTGATCGCCACGTCGGCGAAGCAGATCTTCATGTTCCTCGTCATCCTCGCCGTGGTCAGCGCCGCGATCGTCGCGTTCATCATCTACACGATGACGCTCGCCAAGGTGCGCGAGATCGCCGTGCTCAAGCTGATCGGCGCGCGCAACCGCACGATCGCCGGGATGATCCTGCAGCAGGCGCTCGGATTGGGCGTGATCGGCTTCGTCGTCGGCAAGACGGTGGCGACGCTGTGGGCGCCGGTTTTCCCCAAGTACGTGCTGCTGCTCCCCGGAGACGCGGTGCTGGGCGCCGTGCTGGTGCTGGCGATCTGCGCGCTCGCGAGCATCGTCGCCATCCGCGCCGCGCTCCGTATCGATCCGGCGACGGCGATCGGAGGATAGATGCACCCGGCGATCGAAATCAGCGGGCTCACCAAGCGCTACGGCGAAGGCGACGCGGCAGTGGACGCGCTGAAAGGCGTGGACATGATCGTTCAGCCCGGCGAGGTCGTCGGGCTGATCGGGCCGAGCGGCTCAGGCAAGAGCACGCTGCTGAAATGCCTCGGCGCGGTGATCGAGCCGACGTCGGGCCGCATGGCGCTCGCCGGGGAGACGATCTACGACAACGGCTGGCGGGTGGCCGACCTGCGCGCGCTGCGGCGCGACCGCATCGGCTTCGTCTTCCAGGCCCCTTATCTCATTCCGTTCCTCGATGTCACCGACAACGTCGCGCTGTTGCCGATGCTGGCGGGCATGGGCAACGGCAGGGCCCGCGACCGGGCGCGGGAGATGCTGGCGGCGCTGGACGTCGGACATCGAGCGCAGGCGCGGGTGCCCCAGCTTTCCGGCGGTGAGCAGCAGCGCGTCGCGATCGCGCGCGCGCTGGTCAATCGGCCGCCGATCATCCTCGCCGACGAACCGACGGCGCCACTCGACGGCGAGCGGGCGCTGGCCGTGATCCGGATCCTGAACGAGATGGCGCGGCGGTTCGCGACGGCGATCATCGTCGTCACGCACGACGAGAAGATCATCCCGACGTTCCGGCGGATCTACCAGATCCGCGACGGCCGGACCTACGAGCAGATGGGCGAGGCGCGCGCGGCCTGAGCCGCTGCGAGGGAGCGGAATCGCTCCGGGTTTCCCGGGGCGATTCACCACGCGATGCGGCGAGCCGGGGCCGGCGCTGGCGCAACGATTCGTCCACCTGGCGATTCATCGCGGGACCTTGCTGCGGGCGTTGTCACCGCCGGTCGTTGGCGCGGCGGAACCGAAGCGCGGGACGAGCATCCCGGTGCGCTCGCGGTAGCGGCGATACCTGTCCCCGAACTGGGCGATCAGATCGCGCTCCTCGAACCAGATGCCCACGAGGATGCAGGCAGTCGTCATCGCCGCGAACAGCAGGTGGCCGGCGGTCATCACCGGCGCCGCCCAGAACACGAGGATGAGGCCGACGTAGAGCGGATGCCGCACGTGCCTGTAGAACAGCGGCGTGCGGAACTCCGGCGCGGGGATCGTGCGGCCGCGCAGGTCGGCCCACACCTGCCTCAAGCCGAACAGTTCGAAGTGGTTGATGAGGAACGTGCTGACCAGGGCGACGACGAAACCCAGCCAGAACACGGCGCGAATCACGATCGCGGCGCCCGAGCCTTCGACGTTCCAGATCACCGGCGAGACGATCGGACGCCATTGCCAGAACAGCAGGCACAGCGCGAGCGACGCAGCGAGAACGTAGGTGCTGCGCTCCAGCGCCTGCGGCACGATGCGGGTCCACATGCGCTTGAACGCGGGACGCGCCATCACGCTGTGCTGCACGGCGAAGAACGCCAGCAGATGCAGATTGACGATCAGCGCCGTCGCGAGCGGCCCCGGCGCGCCGGCGTCGATGCCCTTCGGCACGACGATGTTTCCGACGAAGCCGATCGCGTACAGGAACGTGCCGAGGAACAGCACGTAGACGACCGAGCCGTACAACAGCGAGAACCAGCCACCCATGGCGCACTCCTTGTCGTTGAACCGGGAACAGGAGGCGAACTATCCACCGGAGTCCGGCGGCCGGGGTGTTTCAATTGTCGCGTAGCGGTCCGCCGAGAGCCCACGGCGCGTTCCATTGGTTGCGAGACCAATCTGACGACCGGTCATCCGCGCGCAGAAGGTCGCCGGTTCGCCCGTGTCGATGTACCGCGGCGGGTACGCATCAGGTGCGTCCGGCCGAAACCCGACGACGGTTCTGCAGCGCGAATGCGAACGCCGACCCGACGAAGAGCAGCAGGCCGCCCGCGGCGGCGATGACCGGGCCGGTGCCGATCCGCTCGACCAGCGACCCGGCGAGCGTCACGCCGGTCGAATGCCCGACGAACAGGATGCACGCGAACAGCGCGAGGCTGCTGCCACGCTGCGCGGGCGCCATCTGCGTCGCGTTCACCTGCAGCGTGTTGTGCAGCATGTAGAAGCCCAGTCCCCCGACGAGGCACGCCAGTGCCGCGACCGCCGGGGTCGACGGCAGCGCGAGCACCCCGAGGCACAACGCCAGCAGCACGCCTCCGACCGCGGCGAGTCCGGGTTCGCCGAGGCCGCGCACCAGGAGCGGCGAGAGCGCGGCGAACACGAGGCCGCCCGCCGCGAAGAGCATCACCACCGTGCCGGCCGCCGTGAGCGGAAGCCCGTAGGTCAGGTGCAGGTGCGTCGGCACGAACGCCAGCGCGCCGACCAGCAGCAGTCCTTCGACATAGACGGTGAACAGGACGACGCGCGACCAGCCCACCTCGAGCACCGCGACGTAGCGCCGCAGCGCGCCGTCCTGGTCGTGCGCCGCGCTCCGTTCCTGCGCGGGAACGAAGCGCCGCAGCAGCAGCGCCGCCGCGGCGAACCATGCCGCGAGCGCGACGAAGACGGGTCCGCTGCCGTAGAGATCCGCGCCGACGCCGCCGAGCACCTGTCCGAGCGCAATGCCGAACATCTGTCCGATCAGGTAGCGCGCGAGCACGCTCTGCCGGCGTTCGTAGGGCACCACGTCGCCGATCCAGGCGAGCGAGAGCGGGATCAGCGCACCGGCCGTCGCGCCGGCCAGCGCGCGCGCGACGACGAGTGATGCGAGGCTGGGCGCGAAGGCGCAGGCGAGCGACGTCAGCGCGCAGGCGAAGGTCGCGATGGTGATGACGCGATACTTCCCGTAGCGGTCGCCGACCGGGCCGTAGATCAACTGGAACAGGCCGTAGGCGATCGCGAACGCCGTGACGGTCTGTGCCGCCGCGGCCAGTCCCGTGTCGTGCTCGCGCGCGAGATAGGGGATCAGCGGATCGCAGACGCGCAGCGCGGCGGAGGAGCCGCAGCCTGCGATCGACAGCGCGACGATCGACCGGGTCGGGATTCGCGCTGTCATCGAGCACGGGCGCGTGGCGGGTGGCCGTACCCCTTCATGCGCGCGTCCCGGCGACGCGGTGCGCGCCGCACATTCACCGGCGCACCGCAGCGGTCGACGCGGATGCGCGGCGACCGGCCGGTGCGCATGTCGGCACCGGTCCGGTGCTGAGGCGAACGACGAGGTCGATGCCGAGCACGACCTGGCGCGGGTGCGGGCGCGCTTCGATGCGCGCAACCAGCGCCTCGGCCGCACGCTCGCCGATCGCCTGGGCCGGGAATCGCACGGTGGTCAGGCCCGGCGTGACCAGGCCTGCGATCTCCTGGTCGTCGAACCCGGCGACCGACAACCGGCCCGGCACGTCGATGCCGGCCTCGCGGGCGTGCTTCAGCATGCCGATGGCGATCGCGTCGTTGCCGCCGACGAGCGCGGTCGGACGCTCCCGGGCATCCAGGATCGAGGCGGCCGCGACGGCGCCGGCTTCGATCGAGTACGGGCACTCCCGAAGCCAGGCGGGCGGGATCGCGATTCCATGCGCGGCCAGGCGCGCCAGCACGCCTTCGGCGCGCGCGCGTGCGCGGTCGTTGGTCGCCCGCAGACCGGCGACGAGCGCGATGCGGCGGTGACCGAGGCCGACGAGGTGGTCGACCACGAGCGCGCTCGCCGCGCGGTTGTCGAAGCCGACGGACCAGGTGCCGCGCGGAACGTCGGCGTTCCACCCGACGACGTAGGGCGTCTGAGTGCGCCGCAGGAGTTCGGAGAGCGCGCGCGAACGCTGCAGGCCGACGAAGAACAGGCCGTCGACGCCGCGCGCCACGAGTTCGCGCGCGAGGCGCGTCTCGGCCTCGAGGTCGTAGCCGTGGCATGCCAGCACCAGCGTGTAGCCGCGATCGGCCAGTGCGGTCTGCAGTCCCTGCGCGGTCAGCGCGAACGAGGTGTGGTCCAGCGTGGGCAGCAGCGCGCCGATCATCCTGCTGCGGTTGGACGCGAGCGTGCGCGCGGCCGCGTGCGGCACGTACGACAGTTGCGCGATCGCCGCCTCGACGCGGGCGAGCGTGCCGGTGCGCAGGAGCGCGGGCTGCGAGAGCGCGCGCGACACGGTCGCGGGGGAGACACGGGCGAGGCGGGCGACGTCCTCGATCCGGGCCACGGATCTCGCGTTCGGGCGGTCTGGCATGTCGGGGCGCGCGGCTTCGCTGCGTCGCAGCTTGACAGCGGATGATAACGCCCATAGGCTCGGTCTGAAAGCGCTTTCATTCGCAGGGGCCCGCGGCCGCCGGTCACGGGGATCGGCCCGCAGGCGATGCTGCGGGTCTCAAGTCGACTCGAGGAGGAACGCGGCATGGCAGGCAACGATCCGCGGGCGCTTGCGCCCGTCCGTCCGGCAAGCACCGAGCGTCGCCGCTTCATGCGCGCCGCCGGCCGCTATGGATTCACGACCGCGGTCCTCGCCTGGACCGGCGGGACCCTGTGGTCCGACGACGCGCTCGCGCAATCCGCCGCCGACGAGGAGGCGAAGCAGAAGGCCGCGAAGTACACGATGATCTTCGCGACCGAGTACAAGATCGAGGACGTGGTCCGCTATCCGGTCATGCAGGCGGCGTTCAAGGCGAACGTCGAGGCGGCGTCGAAGGGGATGATCTACGTCAAGCTGCACCCGGCGGGCCAGCTCGGCGTCGGCGCCGCACTGGCCCAGAAGATCCAGGGCGGGACGGTACAGGGCGGGGCGGTGTCGCTCTCCAATTTCTCGCCGTTCGCACCTTCCGTCGACCTGATCAACATCCCGTTCTGGTGCGGCGAGAACCAGAAGTTCGCCAATCTCGTCACCTCGGCCGCGTGGAACGGCGAGATCACGCCGAAGGTGACGGCGAAGGGCTACAAGCCGATGTTCTACTTCACCGTCGACCCGCGGACCGTGTCGACGCGCAAGGGCTACAAGCAGGTCCGCACGCCGGCGGACATGCAGGGCATGAAGATGCGCGTGCCGCCGTCGCAGCTCCTGCAGCAGTTCTACCGGCTCGCCGGTGCGAACCCGACGGTCGTACCCTGGGGCGAGACCGCGACCGCGATCAAGCAGGGCGTCGCCGATGGACTCGACCCGGCGGTCTCCGCGCTCGCGACCTTCGGGTTCCACGACATCCTGGGCAACGTCACGACGGTGCGCTCGGTGTCGGACGCGCAGATGTTCGCCGCCAACGCCGCGTGGTACCAGGCCTTGCCGAAGGACCTGCAGGTGGCGTTCGACGCGGCGAGCGACAAGACCCAGGTCGAGAGCTTCGCGCAGATCGCGCCCGCGCGCGAGGTCTCGATGAAGATGATGCGCGAGGGCGGCGCGAACTTCTACAACCCGACGCCCGCGGAGTTCCGCCAGTGGGTCGATGCGTGCGGCGAGCAGCGCAAGGAATGGGACGAGTTCAAGGTGCGCCTCGCCGGTTCGCTCGCCGCGTTCGACAAGCTGCGGACCGCCGCCGACACCAAGGGCCCGATCACGGTCGGCGACTACACCGGCTGAGCGCCGACCGGCCGGGACGGGCGCGCGTTCGTCCCGGCACCCCCCGATGAACGACACCGCGCCGATGCAGCGTGGGCGCCGTCCCGCGTCCCTCAAGATCGCGTTCGCCCTCTATGGCGCCTACGCGGCCTACGTGCTCGTCGCCGCGGCGATGCGGAAATCGACCGGCAGGCCGCTGCCGCTCCAGCTCGGCGATGTCGGCGAGTTCCTGCTCGTGCTCGTGGCGACCCTCTGCTTCGTCGCCGGCGTGCTGCGGCTCGAGCCCGGCCGCGAGGAGCGCGGCGCCTGGGCGCTGCTGGACGAGAACGGCGAGCGTTACGCGATGCTCGTCTTCTACGTGCTCTGCTGCTTCGTGATCGTGCAGGAGGTGCTGCGCCGCTTCGTGCTCAACTACTCGTCCGCCTGGGCCGAGGAGATCGCGCGCTACGCCTTCATCTACCTCGGCTACGTCGGCACGGCGTACGCGGTCAAGGAGCGGGCGCACATCCGCTTCGACATCCTCATCGGCCGCGTGCCGGACCGGGCGCGCGCCCTGCTCCATGCGCTGGCGGAGGTCGCGACCATCGTGTTCGCGGTCGTCGCGTTCTGGTGGTCGATGCACACCGTCGCGCAGCTCCTCCGGTTCGAGGGCACGACGCCGGTGCTGCGCATCAACAAGGCCTGGTTCGCGGCAGCGGTGCCGATCGGCTTCGCGCTCGTCGCCCTGCGATGCCTCCAGGCGCTGAAGCGTGACCTCGGCGACTTCGCGGCCGGCCGCGCGCCCTGGGCCGGCAAGTCCATGTTCGAGGAGTAGCGGTGGCCGTCGTCCTGTCGATCGTCCTGCTGTGCGTGCTGCTCGCGCTCGGCGCGCCGTTCTGGGTCGCCATGGGCCTCGGCACGGTGACCATGCTGGCCTCGACCGGCGTGCTGCCGCTGACGCTGGTCGGCGAGGCGCTGTTCGACGGCGTCGATTCGTTCGCGCTGATCGCCATCCCGCTGTTCATCCTCACCGGTGACGCGATGGTGCGCAGCGGCCTCGGCATCAAGCTCCTCAACTTCGCGGAGGCGAGCTTCGGCAGCTTCCGCTCCGGCTTCGGCACGTCGACCGTCATGGGCTGCGGGCTGTTCTCGTGCATTTCCGGCTCGGACGCGGCCGACGCGGCGGCGGTGGGCCGGCTCACGATGGATCGGCTGGTCGAGAAGGGCTACCCGAAATCCTACGCCTGCGCCCTCGTCGCCTCCGGGGCCTGCACCGGGATCCTGATCCCGCCGTCGATCGCCTACATCATTCTCGGGCTCGTTCTCGGCATCTCGTCGGCGACCCTGTTCCAGGCCGCGTTCGTGCCCGGTGTCATGGTGCTGCTCGCGGTGATGCTGACCAACGCGATCGTGAACCGGGTGAAGGGCTACGAGCGCTCGGTCGGGCGTTTCGACTTGGCGCGCTGGCGCGCGGCGCTGTGGGACGCGAAGTGGGCGCTGGCGATCCCGGTGATCATCCTCGGAGGGATCTACACGGGGACCTTCACGCCGACCGAGTCGGCCGCCGTGGCCGTCGCGGTCGCGCTGGTCGTCGGGTTCCGGCAGAAGACCATCGGCTGGAAGGACGTGCCGGCGATGCTCGGGACCTCGGCGCGCGTCTGCGGGGTCATCCTTCCGATCATCGCGGTCGCGCTGCTGTTCGCGCAGGCGCTCACCGTGCTCGACATCCCGCAGAGGTTCGTCGCCTTCGTCATGTCCTTCGGCGTCGACCGCAACAGCGTCATCGTGCTGATGCTGCTGATCTGGGTCGTCTCGGGCATGTTCATGGAGGCGAGCCCGAACATCGTCGTCCTCGGCCCGCTCCTGCTGCCGCTCGCCCAGAAGGTGGGCATCGATCCGATCCACTTCTGCGTGTTCATGATCTCCACGCTCGGGCTCGGCTTCATCACGCCGCCCTTCGGCCTCAACCTCTTCGTCATGTCGGGACTCACGCGCACGCCGGTCACCGCGATCGCGCGCGAGGCGCTGCCGTTCGTCCTGGCCGTGGTCGTCGTCTCGACGATCATCGGCTTCGTCCCCGAGCTCTCGCTCTTCACCCTGCGCCGCTGACGGCGCACGCTCCCATGGCCACCCATCTGCTCAAGCGGGCGTCGAAGACGCCCGAGTCCGAGACCGGCAACGCGCGCGAGGTCGCCGGCGCGATGCTCGCGGAGATCGAGCGGCGCGGCGAGGACGCCGTCCGCGAGTACGCGCGCACGCTCGACGGCTGGACCGGCGACATCGTCGTGACGGACGCCGAGATCGAGCGGCGCACCGCGGCGGTGCCCTCGGACGTGCGGCGCGACATCGACTTCGCGACCGACCAGGTGCGCCGCTTCGCGCTCGAGCAACGCGCGTCGCTGCACGAGTTCTCGGTCGAGCTGGAGCCGGGGCTCGTCACCGGCCAGCGGCTGATCCCGGTGAACGTCGCCGGTTGCTACGTCCCGACCGGACGCTACGCGCACATCGCGTCGGCCTACATGAGCATCGCCACCGCGAAGGCCGCGGGCGTGCCCCGCGTCGTCGCCTGCTCGACGCCGTACCGCGGCGAGGGCATCCACCCGGAAGTGCTCTACGCAATGAAGGTCGCGGGCGCCGACGTCGTGATGACGCTGGGGGGCGTGCAGGCCGTGGCGGCGATGGCGTTCGGGCTCTTCGGCGGGCGGCCGGCCGACATCATCGTCGGACCGGGCAACAAGTACGTCGCCGAGGCGAAGCGGATGCTGTTCGGCCGCGTCGGCATCGACGTGTTCGCCGGGCCGTCCGAGGTCTGCGTGATCGCCGACGACTCGGCCGATCCCGCCATCGTCGCCTCGGACCTGGTCGGGCAGGCCGAGCACGGACACGAATCGCCGGCCTGGCTCATCACGACCTCGCGGCGCATCGCCGAGGCGGTGCCGCCGATCGTCGAACGACTGGTCGCCGCACTGCCGCCTACCGCCCGCGACGCCGCCGGCGCCGCCTGGCGCGACTACGGCGAGATCGTGCTCTGCGAGTCGCGCGAGGAGGCGGCTGCCGTGTCGGACCGCTACGCGCCGGAGCACCTCGAAGTGCACTGCCGCGACTTGGATTGGTGGCTCCACCGCTTGACTGCCTACGGCTCGCTGTTCCTCGGCGAAGAGACAACGGTGGCGTTCGGCGACAAGGCGTCCGGGCCGAACCACATCCTTCCGACCAAGGGCGCGGCGCGCTATTCGGGCGGGTTGTCGGTGCACAAGTTCATCAAGACGGTGACCTGGCAGCGGATGAGTCGCGACGCCAACCGCCGGATCGGCCAGGTGACCGCGCGCATCTCCCGACTCGAAGGCATGGAAGGTCACGCGCGCACCGCCGACGACCGGCTGGCGAAGTACTTCCCGGACGAGACCTTCGACCGGGGCCTGCCGGTCCGGGACTGAAACGGGGCGCGCCGTGCATCAGGCGATCCGCGGACTCTTCGACCTGTCGGGGCGGGTGGCGCTCGTCACCGGCGGCAATTCGGGCATCGGGCGCTCGCTCGCACTCGCGCTCGGCCGCGCGGGCGCGCGCACCCTCCTCGTCGCGCGCCGAGCGGAAGAACTCGACGCGGCCGTGCGCGAGTTCGCGGCCGACGGCATCGAGGCGCACGCGCTCGCCGCGGACCTGACCGATCGGGCGTCGATCGCGGCGCTGCCGGCGCGCGCGATTGCGGCGGCCGGAGCGCCGGACGTTCTCGTGAACGCCGCGGGCGTGAACATCCGCAAGCCCTTTCCCGACCTCGACGATGCGGACTGGGACGCGACGCTGGCGCTCAACCTGACCGCGCCGTTCCTGCTCACGCGCGCGTTCGCGCCGGCGATGGCCGCGCGCGGCCGCGGCCGCATCGTCAACATCGCGTCGCTGCAGTCGGTGCGGGCCTTCGCCAACAGCGGACCCTACGGCGCGTCGAAGGGCGGCATCATGCAACTGACGCGGGCCACCGCCGAGTACTGGTCGCGCCGCGGCGTCACGTGCAACGCGATCGCTCCCGGATTCTTCCCGACGCCCCTGACCGGACCGGTGTTCGCCGACCCGGCGCGCGCGCGGGCGATGGCCGATCGCACGATGATCGGCCGCAACGGCGAACTCGACGACCTCGCAGGCACGGTCGTGTGGCTCGCGAGCGACGCGTCGGCCTACGTGACCGGCCAGACGATCTTCGTCGACGGCGGCTTCTCCGCCGGTTGACACGGAAGGCGACACGATGAAGGCATTGATCTACACCGCGCCGAACGAAATGACGCTGATGGATGCTCCGCGTCCGGCGCTCGTCGACGGCGAGGTCGTGCTGCGCGTCGACGCGGTCGGCATCTGCGGATCCGACATGCACGCGTTCCACGGCCACGACCCGCGGCGCAAGCCGGGTTTGATCCTCGGTCACGAACTCGCCGGTACGATCGTCGAGGGACCCGGCGCGGGTCGTCGCGTGACCGCGAACCCGCTCATCACCTGTGGAACCTGCGACTGCTGCGTGCAGGGACGCAACAACCTGTGCAGCCATCGCGCGATGGTCGGCATGACGCGGCCGGGCGCGTTCGCCGAGTACATGGCGATCCCCATCGCGTCGCTGATCGACATCCCGCAGGACATGGATGCGCGCGTGGCGGCGCTCACGGAGCCCGCCGCCACGGCCTGGCACGCCATCCACCTCGCGGCGCGCTCGCTCGTTCGACCGCTCGCCGAGGCCGAGGTCCTGGTCATCGGCGGCGGCGCGATCGGGCTGCTGTCGGCGTTGCTCCTCGGGCACTGGGGCGTGCGCGTCACGCTCGTCGAACGGAACCCGCTGCGCCGGGCGTCGGCGGCGACGCACGCGGGGTGCCGCACGCTCGACCCGTCCGTCGGCTCCGGCGGCGCGAAGGAGAACGCGTACCCGTTCGTGATCGACGCGGTGGGCGCGAAGATCACGCGCGACTCGGCGCTCGCGGCGGTGCAGCCGGGCGGCGTCGTGCTGCACATCGGATTGCAGGACTGGGCGAGCGAAATCGACATGCGCAAGCTCACGCTCGCCGAGATCACGCTCGTCGGCACCTACACCTACACGACCGCCGACCTGCGGGGCACGGTCGCCGCGCTCCATGGGGGATCGTTCGGCGACCTCGGTTGGGTCGAGGAACGCGCGCTCGACGATGGCGCCGGGGCGTTCCAGGACCTCGACCGCGGGCGCTCGGCCGCCGCGAAGATCGTGCTGCGACCGCATTGACCGCGCGCTCCGGTCGCGATGTCCGGCATTCGGCCTTCTGCGGAGGCGGTTCTCCGGAAGGTGGACGGCGCAGCGCGTCCGGCGGGCTACGCGAGGCGAGAGCGGTGATCGCGAACGCCCCGAGCCCTCAACCTCGCGCCGGACACGGTCGCTCGGAAATCGTGAACGAACCTGGTCGGGCTGCAGCGATCGTTGAAGGCTCCTCAGTCGACCGGCTTGCGGCGGTTCGCCTTGACCTGGCCGCGCCGGACTTTCGCGTCGACGCGGCGCCGCTGCGAGCCGGGGGTGGGCTTCGTCGCGCGCCGCGGCGCTTCGACGTGCGCCGCGTCGTCGACCAGCGCCTGCAACCGGGCGTACGCGTCGGCCAGGTTGCGCTCCTGCGTGCGGTGGCGCTGCGCCTTCAGCACGAGGACGCCGCCCTCCGCGATGCGCCGGTCGCCCGACGCCAGGATCCGCGCCTTCACCCGCTCCGGCAGCGACGATGCGCCGACGTCGAAACGCAGGTGCACGCCGGTCGCGACCTTGTTGACGTTCTGCCCGCCCGCGCCCCGGGAGCGGATTGCCGTCCAGGTGCATTCCGCGGGATTGATCGCGATGGGCATGGCTCGTGGGTGGCGCCGGAAGCGTTTCCGGCGCCGGAGTGCGCGCACTATACCCGCGGCACGTGAGGGCTCGTGACCGCGCGGCGAACGGCCGTTGGCGGCGACGTGGATGCTGGACATCGACCCGATCGTGTGGATAATGGCGCCTCCCGTGCGCGCCCGCGCACCCTACCGAGGAGGACGAACATGGCACCCCACGAGACCGTCCTTCCCGCCGGCCGCCGTTCCGCGCTTCGTCCGCAGTCGCACTGACCCACTTCCGGCACGGGCTATCCCGCCCGCGCCCTCGCGTTCCGCGCCCGAACTCCGGGCGGCCGCCGGCGTTTCCCCCGCATCGAAGCGACGGATGCGCCTTCGCGCGCGTCCCTTCGGCGGCGTTGTTGCGCCGCCCGCAGGATTCGAGGAACGCAGGAACATGCCGGATCACGACCCGGCGGCCCTGGCCGCCATCGGCTTCAACGAAGGACTCGCCACGCGCGTCCGCGCGCTCGCGGCGGGGCTCGACCATGCCACGCGTGCACGGCTCGCGCGCGTGACCGAAGTGCACCGCGAGACCGTTGTCGTCGACGACGGAACGCATGCGCATGCCGCGCGACCGCATCCGAAGCTCGTGCGCCTGCTCTCGGACTCGTCGACCGCGCTCGCGGTGGGCGACTGGGTGTTCGTCGAGGGCGACGGGCACGAGCGGTGGATCGTCGCGCGGGTGCCGCCCGCCACGCACCTCGCGCGGCGCGACGCGGACGGCCGCCGGCACCCGATCGTCAGCAACGTCGATGTCGCGCTGCTCGTGATGGGCCTCGACGCCGACTTCAACCCGCGCCGCCTCGAACGCTTCGTCGCGCTCGTCCACCACGACGCGATCGCGCCGGTGGTCGTGCTCACCAAGGCGGACGTCGCGCGCGCGGCCGGCGACGACGTCGAGTCGCGCACGCAGGCGATCGCCGCGCGGCTGGGCGGCCACATCGCGGTGGTCGCCGTCGATGCGACCGACCCGTCGGCGGCCCTGATGCTCGGGCCGTGGTGCGAACCCGGGCGCACACTCGTCCTCCTCGGCTCGTCCGGCGCGGGCAAGTCGACGCTGACCAACACGCTCGTCGGCGCGGCGGTCCGCGACACCGGTCCGGTGCGCGAGGTCGATGGGCGCGGCATGCACACGACGACCGCGCGCACGCTGCTGCGGCTCCCGGGGGGCGCGTGCATCGTCGACACGCCCGGGGTGCGCACGCTCAAGCCGGACGGCGGCACGTCGCTCGCCGGCGCCTTCGCCGACGTCGAGGCGCTCGCCGGCGAGTGCCGCTTCAACGACTGCCGCCACGAGTCGGAACCCGGGTGCGCGGTGCGCGACCGGGTCGATCCCGATCGCCTGCGGAACTGGCACAAGCTCGAGCGCGAGCACGCGCGCGACACCATGACCGCGCTCGACCGGCGGCGGATGGTGGGCGAGTGGAAGGCGCGCGGACGTGCCGCGGCGGTGCGCGCGCGGATGAAGCGGGGATTCGACGGCGGCGGGGGAGACGGAGGCTAGGTTTCCGGCCGTCGCTGCATCTTCACGTCGGACAACTCCTCGTCGACGAGCCACTTGCCGCGGAAGGCGATGGCCGACGAGACCGGCATGGTGAAGCCGCGGCTCGTGAACTCTCCGTCGCCGGCGACCGGTGCCACGGCGCGTCCGGCGGCCGAAGCTCAGCGCTTCGCGTGCGGACTCACGTAGTCGCCGACCGGCGTGCGGAACGCGACGTTCATCCGGTTCCAGCCGTTGATCGCGACGATCGCGAGCGTGAGGTCGACGAGCGCCTTCTCGTCGAAGTGCGCGCGCGCGGTCGCGTACACGTCGTCGGGCACGTCGCCGCCGGTGAGGAGCGTGACCGCCTCGGTCCAGGCCAGGGCGGCGCGCTCGCGCTCGCTGTAGCAGCGCGCCTCGCGCCAGACCGGCAGGAGGTAGAGGCGCTGCTCGGTCTCGCCGCGCGCGCGGGCGTCCTTGGTGTGCATGTCGAGGCACCACGCGCAGCCGTTTAGCTGCGAGGCGCGCGACTTGACGAGTTCGAGCAGCGGCTCTTCCAGCCCGCTCTTGTGGACCTGCTGCTCGGTGTGGAGCATCGCCCGAAATGCCTCGGGCGAGGCCGCCTTGTAGTCCAGTCGTGGTTGCATCGTCGATCTCCTGCGGTGGTTCAGTCGTGCGGAAACAGTTTCTGCATGTCAGCGTACCCGAATGCGGTCTCGAGATGGTCGACGCGGCCGCTCTGTCGCAGTTCCATCGCGGCGGAGCGCGCGGCCGACAGCGCAAACGTGGCGAGCCGGGTGGCGGTGCTGACCCGCGCGACGCCGAGCCGGCCGAGCTCCGCGAGGTCGGGCAGCCCGGCGCGTGCGCCGACGTTGACCGGCGCGTCGATCTCCGCGCACAGCCGCGCGATCGCGGCGGGATCGGCGAGCGCGATCGGATAGATGCCGTCGGCGCCGGCCGCGAGGTAGGCCCGCGCGCGCCGCAGCGTCTCGTCGATGCGGTCGGTCACGCTCGCGCCACCGCCCACGATCCAGGTGTCGACGCGCGCGTTGATGAAGATCGGCACGCCCATGTCGCGTGCTGCCCCTCGCGCCGCCGCAATGCGCCGCGCCGCGTCGTCGACGTCGCGCAGCGATTCGTGCCGGATGCCGTCTTCGAGGTTGATGCCGGCCACGCCGGAGTCGATGACCGCGCGGACGTTCGTCGCCAGCGCCTCCGGCGACGCGCCGTACCCGGCTTCGAAGTCGGCGCTGACCGGCAGCGGCGTCGCGCGCACGATGCGGGTGATTGCGGCGACGACCTCGGCGAGCGGCGCGGCCTCGCCGTCCGCGTAGCCGAGCGACCACGCCACGCCGCCGCTCGTGGTGGCGATCGCGTCGAAGCCGAGGCTGGAGAGCATCCGCGCGCTGCCGGCGTCCCAGGCATTGGGCAGCAGCAGCACGCGGCGGCGGTCGTGCAGCGCGCGAAAGCGCGCGACCCGTTCGAGTTGTGCTTGCCTGGCCATGTCGGGTCTCCCGCCGCCGATGATCGTGGGGTCGCGCGTGCCGCGGCGGTCCACGCCGCCGCCGGCGACAACGATACCCCGCGCTCGCTACTTGAGCGAACTCGCGAGGAACTGGCGGAACTCCGCGGTGGCGGGGGTCGCGAACAGGCTCGCCGACGCCCCGATCTCCCACACGCGGCCCTCGTTCATGAAGACCACGACGTCCGCGACGCGCCGGGCGAAGTTCATCTCGTGGGTGACCAGCAGCATCGTCATGCCGTCGCGCGCGAGATTCTCGATCACCGACAGCACCTCCTCGGTGAGCTGCGGGTCGAGCGCGGAGGTGACTTCGTCGAACAGCATCACCTTGGGCTTCATCGCGAGCGAGCGCGCGATCGCCGCCCGCTGCTGCTGCCCGCCGGACAGGCTGTCCGGATAGGCGTCGATCTTGTCGAGGAGCCCGATGCGCGAGAGCGTTTCCTCGGCGACCTGCCGCGCCTCGTCGCGCGAGCCGTGCTTGACGATGGTCGGGGCGAGCATGATGTTCTCGCCGACCGTGAGATGCGGAAACAGGTTGAAGCTCTGGAACACGATGCCGACGTCGCGTCGCAGCGCGCGGAGCTTCGCCGGGTGGTGGTCCATGACGTGACCGGCGACCTCGATGCGGCCGCGGTCGACGGTCTCGAGTCCGTTGAGGCAACGCAGCAGCGTGCTCTTGCCCGAGCCGCTGCGACCGAGCAGCGCGACCACGGCTCCCGCCTCCACTTCGAGCGAGACGCCCTTCAGCACCTCGTTGTCGCCGAAGCGCTTGTGGACGTCCTCAACCGACACGATGGACACGGAATCTCCCCTCCAGATTGCGGCTTGCGCGCGACATCGGATAGCAGATCGCGAGATAGATCAGCGCGACCACGGCGAACACCTTGAACGGCTGGAAGGTGACGTTGTTGATCAACTGGCCCGCACGCGTCAGTTCGACCACGCTCACGATCGACACGATCGAGGTGTTCTTCACGAGCTGGACCAGGAAGCCGACGGTGGGCGGCAGCGCGATGCGCACCGACTGCGGCAGGATCACGTAGCGGTACTGCTGGGCGCGCGACAGCGCGAGCGAGGCGGAGGCCTCCCACTGCTGCCGCGGTACCGACTCGATCGCCCCGCGCCAGATCTCGCCCAGGTAGGCGCTCGCGTAGAGCGACAGCGAGATCGAGGCCGCGACGATCGGCGGGAGTTCGAAACCCGCGTAGGACAGGCCGTAGTAGGACAGGAACAGCAGCATCAGCACCGGCACGCCCTGGATCACGCCGATCCAGGCGCGCGCCAGTTCGCGCACCGCGCGGATCCGGGCGACGCGCGCGAGCGCGACGACCAGCGCCAGCGCTCCCCCGAGCGCCATGGCGACGACGGTCAGCACCAGCGTCCAGCCGGCGGACTGGATCAGGAACAGGATCTCGTCGATGCCGAAGGGCCGGATCATGGTGCCGTGGATGCGCCGCTACTCGGGAACCGTCTCCCGAAGCCGAGGGGCGCCCGGTCCAGGCGCAGGAACGCGTGGCCGACGAGCGCGAGCACGAGCTTGAACGCGAGCGCGAGCCCGAGGTACATGACGGTCACCAGCATGTACACCTCGAGGGCGCGGAAGGTGTTCGACTGGATTAGCGCCGCTCCGCCGCTCAACTCCTCGACCGAGATGAACGAGCAGACGCTGGAAGCGAGCATGATCAGGATGTACTGGCTGGTGAGCGAGGGCCACACGCGCGCCACGGCGGGGCGCAGGATCACGTGGCGGAAGACCTGCGCGCGGGTCATCGCGAGCGACAGGCCGGCCTCGATCTGCGACCGATGCACCGATTCGATGCCCGCCCGGAAGATCTCGGTGCTGTAGGCGCCGAGGTTGATCGTCATGGCGAGCAGGCCCGCGTACTCCGCGGTCATGCGGATCCCGAGGGCGGGAAGGCCGAAGAAGATGATGTAGAGCTGGACCAGGAACGGCGTGTTGCGGATGAGTTCGACGTACACGTCCACCGGCCAGGCGCGTCCGGGCCGCGCCATGCTGCGGACCATCGCCGCCGCGAGACCGATGGCGCTGCCGAGCACGATCGCACCGACCGACAGCTTGACGGTCAGCCACAATCCTTCGAGCAGGATCGGCGCCTCGGCGAAGACCGGCGCGAACTGGAGTTGCGTGGCCATGGTTGCCGGCCGCCCGGCCGCCGGAGTCGCGCCGGCGGCCGGATCGGATGGGGCAGGGCGGTCAGAACACCGGCATGTTGGGCGGAAGCGGCTTGCCCGTCCACTTCTTCGAGATCTCGTCCAGGTCGCCGTTGGCCTTGATGAACGACAGCGTGGTGTTGAGCCACTGGCGCAGTTCGAAGGCGTCCTGCCGCACGGCGATCGACATGAACTGGTTGAAGAGGGTGAACTTGGCGGCGAGGTCGACGTTGGGCTGCGCCTTCAGCACTTCCTTGAACACGGTCTCGGGGATGGCGATCGCGTCCACCTGGCGCGAGACCACCGCCTGCATCGTGGTCGAGTCGTCGTCGAAGCGCGCGTACTGCGTGTTCGCGGGTGCGGCGCGCGTCAGCGCGACCTCCTGCGGCGTGCCGCGCGACACCCCCACCTTCTTGCCGCCGAGGTCCGCCAGCGACTTGATGTTGCTGCCCTTGGGCGCGATCACCACCAGTTCGAAGGTGCAGTACGGCATCGTGAACATGACGGCCTTGGCCCGCGCGGGCGTGGGCGAGAGCGTCGCCACGACGAAGTCGACCTTCGAGGCCTCCAGCGCCGGGATGCGCGCCGCGGTCGTGTAGGGGATGATCTCGACGTCGACGCCGAGCGCCTTCGCGAGCAGGTTCGCCACGTCGACGTCGTAGCCGACCGGATTGCCCTTGGCGTCGACGACGCTGAACGGCGGGGCGCCGCTGTTGACGCCGATGCGTACCTTGCCGCGCTTGACGATGTCGTTGATCGACTGGGCGTGGGACAGCGCGCCGATACCGAGCATCAGCATGCCCAGCAGTGCGGCGGTGAAGCCTGCGAATCGGGTTCGTGACATGGATCCTCCTCCTGGGTTCTATCGTTGCGGGGACTTCCGTCCCCATCCCGTTCCGGCGTTCCGCAACGCGGCACGCCGGTCAGACACCGTCATCCGCCGCGCGGGACGAGGCGGTCCTGGCGGACGGGCGGCCGAAGAACGCCGCCTGCGCGCGTTTCTGCGGAGGCGAGCCCCAAAGGGCCGCCACGTTTCGGGCCTCGGCGTCGAGCGCCTCCTGCCATGGCAGGTCGAGTCCCTGGTCGATCACCCGCTTGATCGCCCGCACGGCTTCCGGTTCGCGCGCCGCCACGGTGGCGGCGAGGTCGAGTACGGAGGGAAGAAGTTCGTCCACCGTGTAGACGCCGTCGACGAGTCCGACGCGCAATGCTTCGGATGCGCCGACACGCTCGCCACTCATGGCCATGAGCTTCGCCGCGGAGCGTCCGATGAGCCGCGGGAGCCGCTGGGTTCCACCCCATCCGGGCAGGCTCGCGAGCGTGACTTCGGGGAAGCCCAGTTGCGCGCTGTCGCTCGCGAACCGGGCGTCGCAGGCGAGCGCGAGTTCCAGCCCCCCGCCGAGGGCGAAGCCGTTGATGGCGGCGAAGACCGGTTGCGACAGCGCCGCGAGCCGGTCGAACAGGCGCTGCCCGTAGAGCATGTGAGCGTAGGCGTCGTCGGGGCTGAAACCCTCCTGCTCGCGGATGTCGGCGCCGGCGCAGAAGGCGCGCTCGCCGGCACCGGTCACCACGATGCATCGCACCGAGGCGCTGCGGGAGGCGGCGTCGATCGCCTGTTCGAACTCGGCGAGGAGCGGCTTGCCGAGCGCGTTGTGGCGCTCCGGACGGTTGAGCGTCACGAGCAGCACGCCGGGCCGCCGGCTCAGGTCGGTCAGGATCTGGCTCATGTCGCATCCGCGTTGATGACGGACGCGGCCAACGCGCGGGCGCCGGCCGCACCGCGGGGGGTTGCCGGTCGCAGGCGCAGGTCCATCGGACCCGCGCGAAACAGCGCCGGATTCATCGTCGCGAGTCGCGGGGACACTTCGGGCCGGAACGCCATCTGCCCGAGCACGTCGCGCTCCAGATCCAGGCCGGGCGCCACCTCGATGAGCACGAGACCCTTCTCGCCGAGGGCGAACACCGCGCGCTCGGTGACGTAATGGACCGGCATGCGCCGGGTCCGGGCGAAGTCCGCGCCGAACGAGATCTGCTCGACCACGCGCACGAACTTCGCCGTGGGCGCCTCCTGCTCGATCCGGATGCCGTGCTCGCCGAGGGCGACGCGCTGCGCCCCGGCCTTGAGCGTGCCGACGAACACGACGCGTCGCGCGCCCTGCGAGATGTTGACGAAGCCGCCGATGCCCGCGATGCGTCCGCCGAACTTGCTGACATTGACGTTGCCCGCGGGATCGACCTGCGCGAACGACAGGATCGCGACGTCGAGGCCGCCGCCGTCGTACCAGTCGAACTGGTAGCCCGCATCGATCATCGCGAGCTGGTTGCGCGCCATGCCGAAGTCGGCGCCGGTCGCCGGGATGCCCGAAATGTGGCCCTGTTCGAGCGTGAAGATCACCGCCTCGGAACACCCTTCCTCGGCGAGGACGGTGGCCACGCCGTCGGGCATGCCGTAGCCCAGGTTGGCGACGTCGCCTTCGCGCAGTTCGCACGCGGCGCGCCGGGCGATCACCTTGCGGGCGTCGAGGGGCAGCGGCGCGACCGCCGCCGGCTCGACGCGCGCCGCGCCGTAGAGCGTGGGATCGTCCGCGGTCATCGAGGACAGCCGCTGTCCGGGGTGCACGACCACCGCGTCGACCAGCACGCCCGGAACCTTGACCGAGCGCGGGTCGAGGCTTCCCGTGGGGACGACGCGCCTCACCTGCGCGATCACCACGCCGCCCGAATTCCTCGCCGCCTGCGCGGCCGAGAGCGTCTCGGCGTACAGGCCCTCGGCCTCCATGCTGACGTTGCCCAGCTCGTCGGCGGTGCTGCCGCGGATGATCGCAACGTCGATCGCGAACGACGGATAGAACAGATAGTCCCGCCCGCGCAGCGAGACGAGCTCGACGAGCGCCTCGCGCGAACGGTCGTTGAGTCGTCCGCCGTCGATGCGGGGATCGACGAAGGTGCCGAGGCCGACGTGGGTGACCACGCCGGGCTTGCCGCCGGCGATGGCCCGGAACAGATGCGAGAGCACGCCCTGCGGCAGGCAGTACGCCTCGATCGCGCCGGAGGTCGCGAGCCTCTGCATGCCGGGGCACCAGCTCCAATGACCGCCGATCGCGCGCGTCACCATGCCCTCATGCGCGAATCGGTCGATGCCGCCGCCCTCGCCGTCGCCCATGCCGCTGGGGTGCACGACGGTGAGGCGGGCGGGATGGCGCTCGTCGAGGAAGCGCGCCTCGAGCGCGGCGAGGACGAGGTCGGGCTCGTTCACGCCTCCTCCCGAGCCGTCGACCAGCACCGTGGCCCCGTCGGGCACCATCGCTGCCGCCTGCGCTGCCGAGACCCCCTTCGCCATGGTCGGTCGCGTTCGTCGTTCGCCTTGGGGAGATAATGTTATAACATTACGTCACGGACTAGGACAAGTGGACATGGACCCGACCCCGGCCACGACGCTCCCTCCCTGGCGCGACGCCGCGCTCGCGCTCGCGGTCGACCGCGTGCGCCGCATCGACGCCGAGGTCGCGGACTTTCCCCACATCACCGAGCGGGGGCGCTGGCGGACGACGCCCGACGGCGTGTGGACCGGCGGCTTCTGGGCAGGGCTACTGTGGCTCGCGTGGACGCTCACGCGGGATCCCGACCTCAGGGCATCGGCGCGTCGCCGCACCGACGGCCTGCTGCCGCGCATCCACGACGCTCACAACCACGACCTGGGCTTCATGTTCTACCCGAGCGCGGTGTGCGGCTGGCGGCACACCGGAGACCCGCGCTATCGCGACGCTGCGATCACCGCAGCCCGTTCACTCGCCGGGCAGTTCAACGCCGACGGCGGCTACATCCCCGGCTGGGGATTCTTCGGCGGCACGGAGTGGCAGGGCCAGGTGCTGGTCGACACGCTGATGAACCTGCCGCTGCTCGCGTGGGCGGCCGTCGAGTCGGGCGACGCCTCGCTCGTCGGCGTCGCGCATCGGCACGCCGACACGACGTTGCGCCACCTGCTGCGCGCGGACGGTTCGGTCTACCACATGTTCCGCTTCGACACGGCGAACGGCGCGCCGCTCGGCGGAGACACCTACCAGGGCGCCGGGCCGGAAAGCACGTGGACCCGCGGGCAGGCGTGGGGTCTCACCGGACTCGCGATGCTCGGCGCGATGACCGGAAACGCCGCCTACGGCGCGGCCGGCATCCGCATCGCCGACCGGTTCCTGTCGTCGCTGCCGCCTGCACGCATTCCTCCCTGGGACTTCGACGACCGCCGGCCGGACGCACCGCGGGACGCCTCCGCAGGCGCGATCGCGGCGTACGGACTCCTCCGCCTGGCGCGCCTCACCGGAGACCGGATCCATCGTGACGAGGCCGTCCGCCTGCTCGACGCGCTGTGGCAGCGTTGCGCGAACCGGGGCGAGGAGGGCGGATTGCTGCTCCACGCCACCGCCGACCTGCCGCACGGCCTCGGCATCGACGAGTCGACGATGTACGGCGATTATTATTACCTCAAGGCACTGGCGGCGTTGGCCGATTGAGCGGCTGCCGCATCGGCGGATGGCATTGCGTGCATGATGCGTGACCGGAAGCAACGGGAATCCGAATCGCCGATGGCCAACAGGACAGGCACCCGCCCCCGAGCGTCGAAGCGGATCCGCGCGACCCCGAAGAGCGCCGCACGAGCGCCCGGGCGCGCCATCGATGCGCGGGCGGCGCGCGAGCGCGCACCGCTCGATCCGTCGAGTCCGGTGCCGCTGTACCACCAGCTCCGCTCCGCGCTCGAGGAGTCCTGGCGTCGACTCGAACCGGACGCCGAACTGCCCACCGAGCGCGAGATCATGGATCGCTACGCGGTGAGCCGCATCACCGTGCGGCGCGCGTTGGACGAATTGATGGCCGATGGCGTGATCCGCCGCCGCCGGCCACGCGGCCGCCTGCGGCTCGTGCCGCCGCGCGTGCACCAGGAGCTCAATCGGCTGCGCGGATTCTTCTGGCACGACGCGCTCGCCGCCGGCCATCGACCGGACGTGCGTGTACTGGAGGTGGGGCAGGGCGCCTGGCCCGAGATCAACCGCCACCTGCGTCTGCCGGCGGACGCGCAGTGCTACCGCATCGCGCGGTTGCACGCGAGCAACGGCCGTCCACTGAGCCACCAGATTTCCTACATCGCCTGCCACGCCTGCCCCGACCTGCGCCTGGGCGAGCTTTCCGGTTCGCTGCTGCAGATGATGGAGCAGCGCTACGGGCGCCGCGCGCAGCACGCGGAGCAGCGACTCCTGGTGCGCGAAGCGACCGCCGCCGAGCGCTCGCTGCTCCAGCTCCCCCCCGGCAGCATGGTGTTCGAGGTCGACCGCGTGTCCTACGACGTCGCCGGCAACCCGATCGAGTATTTCGTCTCGGCGCTCGACGTCGCGCGCTTCGAGTTCCACACCAGCATGGACGCCGCGCCCGAGGGCGAGGGCCCTGATGCGCGATCCACGTCGCCGTGGCTGCCGCGAAAATGATCGCCTCGACCTCGAGCGCACCATCGGTGCCGGGACCCGTGGAATCGACCGCGGGTTCCCGCCGCAGCCGAGCCTCAGTATCCGCGCACGCGGTCGACGACGTGTTCGAGCCTCTCGCCCCGGCGCGCGCGCTCGAGGTTCGTCAGGATCTGCGCCGCGACGCGCTCGGGCCGTGGCGCCGCGGCGATGTGCGGCGTGAGCAGGATGCGCGGCTCGTCCCACAGCGGACTGTCGGACGGCAGCGGCTCGCGCGCGAACACGTCGAGCGCCGCGCCCGCGAGGCGCCCTGCGCGGATCGCTTCGAGCAGCGCCGCCTGGTCGAAGATCTCGCCGCGCGACACGTTGATGACGCAGGCATCGGCCGGCAGCGCGGAGAGCGTTGCGGCATCGACGAGGCCGTGCGTTTCCGCGGTGAGCGGCAGCAGGCACACGAGCACGCGCGTTCCCGCCAGGAAGGCGGTCAACTCGCTTCGGCCGGAGAAGTGCGTGACCGGACCGTCGCGACGCGGCGTTCGCGTCCATGCGCGCACCGGATAGCCGAGGCCGGTGAGCGCCGCGGCGACCGCCTGCGCGGTCGAACCGTAGCCCATCAGGCCGACGGTCCAGCGGTCCTCGGGCTCGGCGATGACGCGCTTCCAGACGTGCGCGCGCCGCTGCGCCTCGTGGCGCGGCAGATCGCGGTGCCAGTGGAGCACGGCCAGCGCGACGTACTGCGCCATGCGCACGCCCTGCATCGGATCGACCGCGCGCGTGACGGGCAGGTGCGACGGCACGACGCCTTCGGCGAGGAGCCGGTCGACGCCGGCGCCCGCCGCCGCGACGAAGCGCAGGTTCGGCAGGCGTGCAGCGAGCCCCGCGGGGAGCTCGAGCGCGACGATCGCCTCGACGGCGAGGGGATCGGCGCGGTCGGGATCGTCGACGACGGTCTCGTGCGGCGCGAGACGGCGCAGCGCGTCGCGTTGTGCGGCGAGGAAGGCGGACGTGGGCAGGACGAGGATGGCCATCGAACGGGACGCGGAGCGCGGGCGATGCGCGAAGCGTACTTCAACGCGGACGTGCGGTAATCTGCGATGATGCGGCTTCGGCGTCCACCTCCGTACCTGACCACGTCCTCCGGCCTGCATGGCGCATCGGCCGTCGGCGGAATCGTCCCGCATTCGTGACGAGCCCCACGCAGTTCCCCTCTCCCGCGGAGTTCTCCATGACTACTTCGTACCCCCGGCGCGGCGTGCTGCGCGCCCTCGCCACGCTCACGCTCGCCGGCATGGTTCCCGTGGCCTCGGCGCAGGACGCCTGGCCCAGCCGGCCGGTGCATCTGGTCGTGCCCTATCCGCCGGCGGCGCTGACCGACCTCCTCGGTCGCGCGATCGCCGAGCGCCTGTCGGCGGGGCTGAAGCAGCCGGTCATCGTCGAGAACAAGCCCGGCGCCGGGACGCTGGTGGGCGCGGAGTTCGTCGCGAAGTCGCCGCCCGACGGCTACACGCTGCTGCTCGCCACGAGCACCACGCTCGGCATCAGCCCGGCGCTCTACCGCAGCTCGCCGATCGACCCGGTGCGCGACTTCACGCCGATCGCGCAGATGGGTTCGGTCAACTTCTTCCTGATCGCGAATCCGTCGTTCCCCGCGAAGAACGTCCGCGAGATGATCGACGTGATCAAGGCGAATCCGGGCAAGTTCAACTACGCGTCGGTCGGCAGCGGCAGCCCGCACCACCTGTTCATGGAGACGCTCAAGAAGGAACTCGGCCTCGACATCCAGCACGTCGCGTACAAGGGCACGCCCGCGGCGCTCACCGACCTTTTGGCCGGCAACGTGCAGGTGATGTTCTCCGACGCGACGGTCGCCATCCCGAACATCAAGGCGGGCAAGGTCGTCGCGCTGGGGACCTCGGCGGCCAAGCCGACCGAACTCCTGCCGGACGTGCCGCCGATCGCCGCGACCGTGCCGGGCTTCGACTGGCAGGCGTGGCAGGGCGTGGTCGCACCGGCCGGCGTCCCGAAGGACGTCGTGACGCGGCTCGCGCAGGAATTCGCGCGGATCCAGTCGGATCCCGCCTTCCGCGCGCAACTCATCAAGTTCGGGATGGAGCCTTACGCGCCGCACTCGCCCGAGCAGTTCGCCGCCATCGTGAAGGCGGAGCAGCCGCGCTGGCAGAAGGCCGTGCGCGATTCCGGCGCCAAGGTCGATTGAGCAATCGAGAGGAGAACGCAGCGTGGCGAGCCCGGTCATCGATGTCCACACCCACAGCCTCACCGAAGCGTGGTTCCGCCTGCTCAAGGAGCACGGCGGGCCGCGCTACACCGTCAAGGCGGTGACCGGCGGATTGCGCGCGATCCACCTCGAAGGCGCTCCGTTCATGACGCCGGTGCCGGCGATGTTCGACTACGCGGCGCGCCTGCGCGCGATGGACGAGTGCGGCGTCGACGTGTGCGTGGTGTCGCTCTCCTGTCCCAACGTCTACTGGGGCGGGCCGGAGGTGAGCAGCGAAGCCGCGCGCATCATGAACGACGACATGGCGGCCGCGCAGCGCGCGCATCCGGACCGCCTGCGTCATTTCGCCTCGCTCCCCTGGCAGTACGCCGATCGCGCGCTCGCCGAACTGGAGCGCGCCTGCGCCAACGGCGCGAGCGGCGTGATGGTGCTCGCCAACATCGACGGCCGGTCGCTCACCGACCCCGCGTTCGAGCCGATCTGGTCGGCGATCGACGCGCGCGGCCTGCCGGTGCTCGTCCACCCCACGGCTCCGCCCGGTGTCGCCGAACTCGACATGTCGCGCTTCCAGCTCACCGCGTCGATCGGCTTCACCTTCGACACCTCGCTCGCGGTCGCGCGCATGATCTACGACGGTTTCTTCGACCGCCATCCGCGCCTGAAGCTCATCGCCTCGCACGGCGGCGGCGCGCTGCCGTACCTGATCCACCGGATGGACCAGTGCTTCGACAACATTCCGGCCTGCCGCGAGAAGACCAGCGTGCGGCCGTCGGAATACCTGTCGCGGATCTACGCCGACTCGGTCGTGTTCGCGCAGGACGCGCTCGCGCTGTGCGTGAAGGAATTCGGCGCCGACAACGTGCTCTACGGTTCCGACTATCCGCACACCATCGGCGACATGCCCGGCTGCCTGCGGCGCGTGAACGCGCTGCCCGACGCGCAGCGCGACAAGGTGCGGGGGCAGAACGCCCGCCGGATCTTCGGCTTCTGACGCCGGGCGGGGTCTCGCGGCGGGGAACCCCGGCGAGACCGCCCGCTACGCCACCACTCCGGCGGCACGCAGCGCCGCGATCTCGTCCGCCGTCACGCCGGCTTCGCGCAGGATCGCGTCGCTGTGTTCGCCGACGGCCGGCGCGCGCGTGTCGAGCCGCGGGCCGTCGTGGGCGAAGCGGAACGCCGCGACCGGGACGACCGGCGATGACTCTTCGGCGCGGTCGAGGAGGCTGCGGTGCGCGAGCTGGGGATCGCGCGCGGCTTCGTCGAGGCTGCGCACGCGTTCGGCGGGGACCCCGAGCGTGCGGAACCGCGCCACCCAGTCGTCGGCACCCCGTTCGCGCAGGCGCTCGCGCAGCACCGATCCCATCGCGCTGGCGTGCGCCCACAGGTCTTCCCATGACGCCAGCGCCGCGAAGTCGGGGTGTCCCAGCGCCTCCCACAGGCGGCGGTTCTGCGCGGGCGTGAACGCGCCGAGCATCAGCGCTCCGTCGGCGGTCTCGTAGCAGCCGAGCCCCGACTCGTCGCGCGCGACCGGGGTTCCGGCGAGCGTGGCCGCGAGTTCCGGCGCCATCATCGTCAGCGCGCAGTCGTACATCGCGCAGTCGATGCGCTGCCCGCGACCGTCGCGCGAGCGCGCGAACAGGGCCGCGGCGATCGCGTAGGCCGCGCTCCAGCCGCTCGCATAGTCGACGAACGCGGCCGCGGTCCTGCCGCCGGTACGTGCCATCACGCCCGACGCGGCCTGCAGCAGGTTGTCGTACGCGCGCGTGCCCGCGCGCGGGCCCTGCTGTCCGTAGCCGGTGATCGAGCAGACGATGAGCGCGGGGTTCGCCGAGTGCAGCGCGTCGTCGGTCAGTCCGAGTGCCGCGAGCGCGCCGGCGCGGTAGTTCTCGACCAGGACATCGGCGCGCGCGGCGAGCCGCAGCAGGATCGCGCGGCCGCGCGCGTCGGCGAGGTCGAGCGCGAGCGCGCGCTTGTTGCCGCCCTGGACTTCGTGGGTGAGGCCGCGCGCGGCAGCGTTGCGCGCGGCGTCCGGGCCACGGCCGCGCGCGCAATCCGGACGGCCCGGCGCCTCGATCTTGATGACGTCTGCGCCCAGCACCGCGAGCTGGTAGGTGCAGAACGGACCGGCGAGCACGTGCGTGGCGTCGAGCACGCGCACGCCTTCGAACGGCCGTGCCATCGTCGCGCCCCCGTCACTTGAAGCGGAGGTTCGCCTCCTTCACGATGACCGCGTAGGCTTCGCGGTCGGCGCGGATCCGTTCGGCGAACGCCGCGGACGTGGTGAACGTCGGGAGCACGCCCAGTTTCGCGAGCTGTTCCTGCGCCCTCGGATCGGCGAGCGCCTTGCCCGCGGCGGCGTTGAGCTTCGCGACGATGTCGGGCGCCATCCCGGCCGGCCCGACGAGGCCGATCCACGAGTGCACGGTGAACTGCGGGTAGCCCTGTTCCTTCATCGTCTTCGCGTCGGGCAGTTCCGGCCAGCGCCGCTCGTTGGTGGTGGCGAGCACGCGGACCTTGCCCGATTTCGCGAGCTCGACCAGTTCGCCGGCGATCATCAGCGGCACGTGGCCGGCGGTGAGGTCGACCAGCGCCGGGCCGCTGCCCTTGTAGGCGACGTGGACGAGGTCGATGCCCGCGGAGAGCTCGAACAGTTCGCCGGCGAAGTGCCCGTAGGATCCGACGCCCGAGGTGGCGAAGCCCAGCGTGCCGGGCTTTTCCTTCGCGAGCTTCACGAGGCCCGCGATGTCGGTCGCCGGCAGCGACGGATGCGCGCCGATGAAGGTGAACCCCTCGACCAGGTTCGCGATCGGCGTGAAGTCGCGGATCGAGTCGTAGGGGAGCTTGCGGTCGACGTTGGGCAGGATCGCGTGCGTGCCGGCGGAGGCGAGGAGCAGCGTGTAGCCGTCGGGCGCCGACTTCGCCACGTGGTCCGCGCCGATCGACCCGCCCGCGCCGGCGCGGTTGTCGACGACGAAGGTCTGCCCGAGCTCGGCACCCATGTTCTGGGCGAGGAGTCGCGCGATGCCGTCGACGCGCCCGCCGGGCGCGAACGGCACCACGATGCGCACCGGTTTCGTGGGCCAGGCCTGCGCGAACGCCTCTCCGGTGAGGCAGGCGGCGAGCACCATCGCGGCGAGGAGGCGGAGTCGGTTCATCGCAGCTCCTTTCGGCGGTTCGATGCGGCGGGCGCTACTGCGCGCGGACGTTCGCCTTGCGGATCACCGCCGACCAGCGCTTGCCGTCGGACGCGATCAGGTCGGCGAACAGGCGCGGCGAGGTGACGTGGGGTTCGGTGCCGGTCGCGAGGAAGCGTTCGCGCACTTCGGGGCGCGCGACGGTCCTGGCGATCGCGTCGGCGAGCTTCTGCACGATCTCCGGCGGCGTGCCCGCCGGGGCGACGAAGCCGTACCACGCGGTCACGTCGATCTCCGGCATCCCGAGTTCCTTCACCGTCGGCACGTCGGGCAGTTGCGCCATCCGCGCGGGGCCGGTGACCGCGAGCGCGCGCAGCCGGCCGGACTGGATGTGCGCGATCATCGGCGGCAGACCCGAGATCGCCATCTGCACCTGATTCGCGAGCAGCGCGGTGACGCCCTCGGCGTTGCCCTTGTAGGGGATGTGCACGAGCTCGACGCCGGCCACCGAGCCGAGCAGTTCGCCGGCGAGGTGCGCGGTGCTGCCGATCCCGCTCGACGAGGCGTAGCTGATCGAGCCGGGCTTCGCCTTCGCGAGCGCGATCAGTTCCGCGAGACTCTTCGCCGGCACGCTCGCGTTGACGACGATGACGTTCGGACCGATGCCGTACTGCGTGATCGGCGCGATGTCCTTCATCGGGTCGTAGGGGACGGTCGAGCCGATCAGGAACGGATTGATCGTCATCGGGCCGGTCGTGCCGATGCCGATCACGTGGCCGTCGGGCGGGGCTTTGGCGCCGGCGTCGAGCCCGATGGCCCCGCCGGCGCCGGCCTTGTTCTCGACCACGACCGGCTGGCCGAGGATCTCGGAGAGCGGAGTCGCCATCAGCCGCGCGTGCAGGTCGACCGTGCTGCCGGCCGAGAACAGGGAAATGACGTGGATCGGCTTCGTCGGCCAGGTCTGCGCGGCGGCGGTCGCCGCGAAACCGAGAGCGATGCCGAGCACGAGGCCGGCGGCGGAGCGCGTGGGGCGGGCGGTCTTCATGGGGTCTCCTCGAGGACGGCGGTGAGCGCGGCGTCGAGCCGCTCGACGACGAGCGCGAGCTCGGCGTCGTCGATGATGTACGGAGGGGCGAGGAGCACGTGGTCGCCGTCCACGCCGTCGGCGGTCCCGCTCGACGGATAGCAGGCGAGCCCGCGGGCGAGCGCGGCGGCCTTGAGCCGCTCGGCGACGCGCCGCGACCGCGGGAACGCGCGCTTCGATGCGCGATCGGCCACCAGCTCGAGCGCCAGGAAGAGCCCGCGCCCCCGAATGTCGCCGACGTGCGGGTGCGCGCCGAAGCGATCGTCGAGCGCGGCGCACAGGGCGAGGCCCTGTTCGCGCGAACGTTCGACCAGGCGGTCACGCTCCATCACCTCGATGACGGCGAGCGAGGTCGCGCAGGCGATCGCGTGACTCATGTAGGTGTGGCCGTTGGCGAGCGTGCCCGAACCGCGCTCGAGCGGCGCGACCACGCGCTCGCTCGCCATCGTGGCGCCGATCGGCACGTAGCCCGCGCCCAGTCCCTTGCCCAGCGTGATGACGTCGGGGCAGACGCCGTCGTGCGCGATGGCGAAGAGCGTGCCGCAGCGCCCCATGCCGCACATGACCTCGTCGGCGACGAAGAGCACGCCGTGGCGGTCGCAGATCTCGCGGATGCGCGCGAAGTAGCCGCGCACCGCGGGAACGCAGCCCAGCGTCGCGCCGACCACCGGTTCGGCGACGAACGCGGCGACCCGGTGCGCGCCGACGCGGCGGATCTCGGCGTCGAGTTCGTCCGCCGCGCGGAAGCCGTAGGCTTCGTCGGACTCGCCTTCCTGCCGGTAGCGGTAGGCGTGGCACGGTGCGATGTGCGTGGCCGGCAGCAGCATCGGCGCGTACATCGCGCGCCGCGCCAGGTGTCCGCCCACCGCGAGCGCGCCGAGCGTGTTGCCGTGGTAGCTCATCCGCCGCGCGATGACGTGCGATCGTTCGGGCTCGCCGCGCTCGACGAAGTGCTGGCGCACGAGCTTCAGCGCCACCTCCATCGCCTCCGAGCCGCTGCCGACGAAGGCGACGCGGCCGGCGCCGAATCCGGCCGGGGCGTTCGCGATCAGCTTGGCGGCAAGGGCTTCCGCCGGGGCGTTGGTGAAGAACGACGTGTGCGCGTAGGGCAGCTTTGCGACCTGCGCGCACAGCGCGTGGGCGACGTCCGGATGCGAGTGCCCGAGGCTCGAGACCGCGGCGCCGCCGGAGGCGTCGAGGTAGCGCCTGCCGTCGCGGTCGACGAGCCAGCAGCCTTCGCCGGCGACCGCGAGGGGCGGAGTCGCGACGAGCGAGCGGTGCAGGACGGCGCTCCGGGTCATGGGGGCGGGCGGGTCGAGGACCGCCGCATCGCCCGCGCCGGGCGCCGCGCGCTCCGGCCGGAGGCCACCGGCGTTTTGCCATTAAAACATTGGTTGACTGGCAAATCAACCGCGCGTACAACCGGGGCGCGGCGTCCGGCGCCGGGCGCGCGCGCCGGACCCATGCACGCTCCCGTCGACCTCGCCGCCGCCGTCCACGCGACCCTGCCGGCGTCGCTCCATTGGCGCGGCGAGCCGAACGACTGGGTGCGTGTCACCCGGCCGGGGATGCGGCTGCATTCGTTTCTCGAAGGCCCGCAGTTCTCGCCCGACGGCGCGCTGTGGTGCGTCGACGTCCCCTACGGCCGCATCCTGCGGGTCGACGCGGCGGGCGAGTGGAGCGTCGTCCACTCGGGCGACGGGCAGCCGCACGGGCTCGCGCTCCTGCCCGACGGCGCATTCGCGGTGACCGACTACCGGCACGGGCTTCTGCGCTACGACCCGCGCGGCGGCTCGATGTCGGTCATCTGCGCGCGCGGCGCCGAGGGACCGTTCCGCGGGTTGAGCGACGTCGCGCGCGGGGAGGGCGGCGACCTGTGGTTCACCGACCCGGGGCGCACGAGCCTCTCCGACCCGACCGGGCGGCTCTACCGCCTGCGGCCCGGAGCGCAGCAGCCCGAGTGCGTGCTTGACACCATTCCGTACCCGAACGGCGTCGCGCTCTCGCCCGACGGGCGTCACGTCTACGTGGCGGCCACGCGCGCGAACGCGGTGTGGCGCCTCTTCGCCGACAGCCCGGACGCGGGCCCTCCGATGGCGGGCGTGTGGACGCAACTCTCCGGCGGCCTCGGACCCGACGGCATCGCCGTGCATCCGCGCGGTTTCGTCGCGGTGGCGCACGGGCAGGCCGGTCGCGCGTGGGTGTTCGACCCGCTGGGCGACGTCGTCGCGCGCGTGCGCACGCCGGGCGGGACGTGGACGACGTCGGTCGCGTGGTTTCCGGACGGACGGCGGCTCGCCATCGTCGACGCCCAGACCGCGGCCCTCTACGCTATCGACCTCGCGCGCGTGCTCGACCGCATCCCCGCCTGAAGGCGCCCATGCCGACGATCCTCGACCGCACGACGCTCCACGGTTTCGTTCCCGCGGTGGTGACGCCGTTCGCCCCCGACGGTGCCATCCTCGAGCGCGAGTTCGGGGCGCTCGTCGACTGGCTGATCGGACTGGGCGCCAACGCGATCTGCGTCGCCGGCGACAACGGCGAGAGTTGGAACCTCGACCTCGACGAGCGTGCGCGCCTCACGCGCCTCGCGGTCGAACGGTCAGCGGGGCGGGTGCCGATCGTCACCGGCGTGTCGGCGCCGTCCGCCGCCCAGACGATCCGCTACGCGAAGGCCGCGATCGGCGCCGGGGCGAACGGGCTCCTGGTGCTGCCGCAGCCCTACGTGCTCAAGGCGTCGCGCGATGAACTCCTGCGCCGCTTCGACGCGCTCGCGCGCGCGGTGTCCGCGCCGCTCGTCCTGTACAACTCGCCGCGGCGCAGCGGCATCGACCTCTCGCTCGACGACATCGGCGCGATCGCCGGCGTCGCGCCGGTCGTCGGCATCAAGGAGGCGAGCCGCGACTTCTTCCACCTGTCGCACCTGATCCACCGCTACCGCGACCGCATGCAGGTCATGGTGGGGCCGTGCCATTTCGTATTGCCGGGACTTGCGCTCGGCGCGCAGGGATTCATCGCCAGCGGTCCGGAGCTCTTGGGCGCCGATGCCCGCCGCATCGTCGAGGTCGCCCGCGCCGCGCCGGGCGCGGACTACGCCCGGATCCACCACCGGCTGACCGCGGTCTACGAGATGATGATGGGCACCGGCACCTGGCCCGCGGCGCTGAAGGCCGCGCTCCATGCGATCGGGCAGCCGGCGGGCGTGCCGCGCGAGCCGGTGATGGCGCTGGAGGGGGCGGCGCTGGAGAAGGTCCGTGCGACGCTCGCGGCGCTCGGGCTCGCCGGGTGAGCGGGCCGAAGTTTTGCTTGCAAAACGCCGTTTGACGGATAAAATGTCGCGGTCGTCTCCGGGGAGCCCCCGCCGATGAAGGATCCGACGTTCCAGGGTGTCTACCCGGCGCTGACCACGCCGTTTCGCGGCGACCTGTCGCTCGACGTCGAGGGCTGTCGCCGGCTGGTCGACGCGGTGATCGGCGACGGGGTGCACGGCATCGTCGTCAACGGCTGCACCGGCGAGAGCTGGGCCCTCTCCGCCGACGAGCGCGCGACCGTGTTCCGCACCTCGGTCGAGGCCGCGCGCGGACGCGTGCGCGTGGTGGCCGGCTGTTCGGCGCAGACCGCCGCCGAGACGCTCGCGAAGATCGGGCAGGCGGCGGATGCCGGCTGCGCGATCGCGATGGTCTCCCCGCCGTGGTACGTGATGCCCGGGCCGGACGAGATCCTCGAGCACTACCGCCGCATCCTCGCCTCGACGCCGCTCCCGGTGCTGCTGTACAACATTCCGCGCCGCACCGGTGTCGGGTTCACGGTCGAGATGGTCGACCGGCTGGCCGACCACCCGAAGGTCGTCGGCATCAAGGAGAGTTCGAAGGACTGGGGACTCCTCTCGTCGGTGATCCGGCGCACGCGCGACCGCATCAGCGTGCTCGCCGGCTACGCGA
>JABTUF010000009.1 GCA_015075645.1 Burkholderiales bacterium
CCGACGGAACGAAGATCGCTTTCTCCCGCAGAAGCGGCGCCACGTCGACGCTTTGGGTTGTCGACATCGACGGCTCCAACGCTCGCGAGCTGTCCTCGCTGCCATGCTGGGCCACCAACCCGATCAGTTGGTCACCCGACAGCACGCGGATCGCGTTCGTTGCAAACGGCGTCGTTCACTCGGTCGCGCTCGCCGGCGGGACCACGAACCTGTGCGCGGGGATCACCGGCACGTGTAGCAATCCCGCGTGGTCACCCGACGGCGCACACGTCGCACTCACTGTCTACGCGAACGCCAACTCCGAGATCTACGTGGTGGACGCCAACGGCTCGAACCCCACCAACATCACGAACAACGCGAGCGGCGACGACAGCGCGCCTAGCTGGTCACCCGATAGCACCGCGATCGCCTTCGCCAGCACGCGGAATGGTCAGTACGAGATCTTCCGGACCGCATACCCGGTCAGCGGCGCCCCGCTTCGCCTGACGATGCACGACAACACCATCAACGACTTTGGGCCGCAGTGGTCCGCCGACGGAACGCGCTTGGCCTTCGTTCGCAACCAGACCGGCGGCTCCCGAATCGCAACCATGACCGCCGACGGCACCAGCTACACGGACTTCGCCGTCAACGCGAACCCGGGCGAGCATTCATGGTCGCCGTGCCAGTAGCTCGCGCGCTCGCAGCGGTGCTCATCGTCGGACTCGCCGTGCCCACGAGCGCGCTTGCGGCGCCTTGGGCTCCGAAGAAGAAGGCCGCGCGCGACATGCTCAACGCTGCGGCCGACGCCGCCGAGGCTGGCGACTTTGCGCGCTCGGCGGCGCTCTCGCTTCAGTCGCTCACCGTCGAGCCGTCGCTCTTTGCTCGCTGGAACGCTGGCCAAGCGTACATGGATGCCGGCGATTGGGAGCGCGCGCTCGAACAGTACGAGCTCGCCCTGGCCGACGCAGATCTACCGCGGAAGCAACGCCCGCGCATCGAGGCGCGGCGCAGCCTCGCACGTGCCTTCGTCGACGCAGGCACCGCCGCCACGTCCGAGCGCTGGGACGAAGCGCGCGCCGCGTACCTCGCCATCCTCGACCGCGACGACCTCTCCGCGCTCGATCGACAGCACGCCGGGACCGCGCTCGAGCAGCTCGCCCAACGCCGCGCCACAGCCGAAGCCGCGGCAAAGGCCGCGCGCGAGCCGGCCCCGAACGAGTCCACGGCGGCGCCCAGCTCGCCGGCCATGGCGACACCGCCAACGATGCCGGTCGATGTGACCACGTCGGCGCGGTCCTCGCGCTGGTCGGATACTTCCGCGCTCGCCATCCTCGGCACCGGCGCGATCGGCGTCGCTGTCGGCGGATGGCTCGTCGTGCGCGCCCAGGACTTCGACGACCAGGCCGCCGCCCCCGAGACCCCCGAACCCGACCGCAACGGGTTGCGCGATCGCGCTGACCGCTCACGCACCGGCGCGGCGATCGCATTCGCCGCCGGCGGTGCGCTCGTCGTCGTCGGCGCGATCAAGCTCGCCCTTCCACCGGACGCGGCGCGACCGTCTCACGCGACGCTGCAACCGACGGCCGGCGGTGCGCTCGTCGTCGTTGGCGGGCGCTTCTGATCCACGCAAGCCCGGTTACATAAGACAGCCCCGTCTTATGTAACCGGCCGCTGCTCACACGTTCGCCGGCGTCTCCTTCGAGCGCGCCGCGGCTCCCTCCTCGGCTTCTTCGCGCACGCGGGCCTGAATCTCCGAATTCAGGAAAGCGATCCACTCGTCGGCCTTCGCTTCATCCTCGGGAGGAACCCATCCCGCGATGAACTCGGCGCGGCGTCCCGAGTTGATGAAGTTCAAGCGTGTGATGTTGTCGTCGTCGGAGTAGTCGTCGCACTGCGCCTCGTCGAGCGTTACGGCCTCGGGTGCCTTCGCTGGATCGAACGCCTGAAAGATGATCGCCCAACCGCGCTTGCCCAAGTCGGGGAACTCAAACCAGCGCTTGTAGAAGTGGGACTCGGGCCGCAGCGAGTACGTGTAGCCGGATCGAAAGCTCGCCCAGCGTCGATTGATCTTGAGCGAACCACCGATGTCCCTTCCCATCCACTGGTCTCCGTTGAAGAACGACCAGTGCAATCCGTCCTTGTCCTCGAACAGACGGATGATCGGAGCCTCGCTGCCAACGCGATCCCGCACGCGCTCGTCGGAAACCGCGGGCGTGAAGTCGATGATCGTTCGGTCGTCAGCGCTCATGGTCTCCTCGCCTTCGCGTCGCGGGCCTCGATCGGAGCGTCAGCATCAGCCCACTTCTTCAGCTCGGGCATGTACTCGATCATCTTGCCACTCGGCTCAGGAATCGGCACGCCGAGCTTCTCAGGGTACGCGGCACAGTTGCGCACCATCGCCGAGCAAAACTCTCGCGGCGGACCCTTTACAGCAGTCCCGCCCTGGAAGTGCTGACCATCGGGCCCGGGCTTGGGAAGCGACCACGAGTAGCCCATCCCATGCTCGCCGGGCTTCATGTTCGCCATCCGCTGCACTTCCTCGAACATGCGCGGCTGCTCTAGGCGATCGAGCAGAAGCGTCGCCTGGATCGGCTCGGTGTTCCATCCTTGCTCGCGTGCCATTCTGCTCGCCTTGCGAAACACCTCGGTGTCGTTGCCCACGATCCCGGGAAACACATCGTGGTTTTTCAACCGCCGTTTGACCTCCTCCAAGGGCATGCCTCGATAGTCGGGCGTCAGGCCGTAGATCGTTTCCCCGCCATCGAACGAGACTCCAACGTGCCCCGCCTCGAGTAACGGTTCATCTTCGATCGCCTTCCGAGCAGCAGCCTCCTCCTCGGGCGTCCATTGCGTCTTTCGCTCGCGTGGCATCGGATCGCCGGGCCGCTGGATCGTGCGCGCCCCGCGGTAGCCCCATAGCTCCAGCGTGGCGACGTTGGGCGCCGGGAGACCGATACCGTCCGCCGCTGTCATCGCGTTCGCTCTCTGTCCACTCAGGTGCGCCGCTTGGTCGTTGAACTCGAAGTACCACTCCTCGGCTCCCTTCCTGACCAGGAGCCCCTTCTTGTACGTTCGCGTTGCGACGTCGGACCTGATCGACCGAAGCAGCTCCGGCATCCGAGCGCCGTCAGCGTGCGACACGAAGTAGGTGTCAAACTGGATCGCGGCATCGCCGAGCGTCGAGCCCTTCGGTGCGAACATTACGCGCTCGACGAGCTGCTCCAGCTCCTCCACGGCGCGTGCCCTCGCTGCCGCCTGGAACGCCGCAAGGTCGTCGACCGCGGAGCCCTCCGCACGACTCGCCGCGCCCGCGTCGAACTCGTCGCCCAGGTCGGCGACGTCATCGACTGCGCGACTCACATCGTCGCCGGCCTCGCTCACCGCATCTTCGGCGACACGTTCGGCCCGCACGACGCGGATCGGTGCGGCTCCCTCGACAACGTCACCTGGCTTGTTGAGCGCGAGCGGCGACTCGACGGTGACGACGATCGGATCGTCGAGCCCGACGCGGCGCCCTGCGCTCGTGGTCACCTCGGCGATCGCACGCTGCGCCGTGCCCGGCGGCACGATGCCGTCGCGCCCCAGCTCGTACAGCTTGCGCGCGCTGATCCGCACCGTGGCGCCGTGGTCTTCCCCGAGGCGACGGAGCCCGGCGAAAAAGTCCTCATGACGCGGGAAGCGAAGCGCGAGATTCTGAAGCCGGGTGCGCGCCGCCGCAGGCAGATAGCGCGCGCCGGCCCCGAGACCGGAGAACAGCACGGCGGCGCCACCGCCAAGGCCGCCGCCCAACATCGCATCGTCGACGTAGTCACCGAACGACGACGATGTGCCGCCAGTCGCGTACAGATCGACCGCATCGCCGGCAGCGCGCGCGGTCACAGCGCCGGCGGCGCCCTCGACAGCCCCGCCGGCGACCTGCGGCACTGCGCGCGCAGCGAACCCGAGCGCTCCCGCCGTTGCCGCGCGTTGTGCCAGCAGCTCGGCGATGAAGCCCTCCGCGTACGCGCCGGCCGCGCCTGCGGTCGCGACGGTGACGCCGGCGATCGCGCCGGTCTTGACCATCGCGCTCAATTGCCGGGTCTCGAACTCGCTTCCGGAGATCTGGCCGGCCTCTCGTGCGTCGTACGCGTCGCCGTATGAGCCCGCGAAACCGAGCGTGGCGACGTTCTGCGAGAACGCAAGCGCCTCGCCGGCCGGGCCCATGTCACGGAGGCGGCGCGCCAGCGAACGACCACCGCCCTTGTTCTCGAATGCCGGCCGCAGCAGCCGACGCGCCTCCTTACCGTGGGGCGTTCCAGTCGGCAGGCTGTCGTTGAGTTGCTCGGCGAGCGCGAACGGGAGCGCGTCGTTGTTGAGCAGCGCCGAGAGCACGCTCAGCCGCTCGAGCCGCACGATGATTCCAGGCCGCGCCTCCGGATCGGCGCTCATGATCATCGCCCATACCTTGCGCGCATTCGCGCTGGTCGCGCCGATCGGCACCCCGCTGCCGTCGCCGACGTCGTAGCCGGCGGGGTTGAGCGTGCGTGGCAAGAGCGAGAGCGCGACGTCCTCGCGAAAGTCGCCGACGTTCGCCATCGCCCCGGACACCTCGGCCTGATCGGTGGCTGCTTTGTCTAGCTGCGCCACCGTTCGCCCATCCGGCGCGATCGCGTGCTCCACGAACGACCAGCGGCCCTCTGTTTCGAGCGCCGTCCGCAGGAACGCTATCGAAACCGGCCGCCGAGCATGGAGCGCCACCTTCGCGGCAATCGCGCGGCCAGCGTCGGGGTCCAGCCGCGCCGCGCCCCCATCGTCGACAGGCGGGACGAGCTCGCGCACCTCGTTGACCAGGTCGATCATCTCGCACGTCTGCGCCGCCTCGTACGCGAGGCGTTCGGCAGCTCGACGGCCGAGCGGGATTGGGCCGGTCATGTCTCGCATGACCTCGCGTCCGCGGAACCGCTGCACCCCGAGCCCGCCGGCGAGCTGATGCACGACGATGGTCGCCGCCACATCGAGCGCACCGAGCATCGGCCGCGCGGCCTCTCGTTCCGCGGTCTGCTCGGGGGTCAGCGGGAGCAGGTAGTTCTGCCAATAGCGGGGATGGCTGGGTTCGAGGAACGCGCGCAGCTCGTCGCGCACCAGGTCGGCCTCCTGGTAGACGGCGAGCATGTTCGCGGCGAGGTTCGCCGCGCCCTTGCTGTCGAGCGCGTCGACTGCATCGCGGTAGCCAGGAAGCAGCGTCGCCATGATCGCGTTCAGCTTCTCGACAGATCCCCCTGCCACCGCAGCGAGACGGCCGGGGCCCTTCCCCGCGCCGGTCTTCGCTGCGCCGGTCCCACCGTCGGAGCCATCATCCACTGCGTGGCTTGCCGGCGATGCGAGCACGCCCGACGCGCTCGACGACGGCGGCAGGTCTTGGGTGCGGGTCCGCGCGCCGGGCTTGCCGAGCGGCGCCGCGACGTCGATGCGTTCGCCACCGCTCCTATGGTCGCGGTGCTCTCTCATGGCATCAGGCGCGCCCTCGCGAAGTCGGCCAGCTCGATCGCCTTGCTGACGGTGCTGCCGTCGTTCTCGCGGATGGAGCCGGCTTGCTCGCCGGCGATATGCGAGAGCATCTCGATTCCGTCGAGCGAGCCGACCTGCGCCGGCGACAACAGCGCCCCGATGCCGCGCTCCCTCGCTCGCTCGAGCAAGGCGCGCGACGTCAACGCGCGAACATGCGCGCGCAACTGATCCACGAACGTATCCGGCGAGGGGCTCCACGGCACGCCGCGGATCGGCGGCTCGCGCATCAACGTGATCTCCAGCGCGGACCGAGCCAGGACCTCGGGAGGCTCGACGCGCGCCCCCAGCCCCGCGGCCACGACTGCTCGGATTTCGGCGTACGCGATCAGGTCGACCATCTGCGGCAGCCCGCAGCACAGCACCAGGGCCGCTCGATCACCAGGGCTCAGGCTCATCGCTTCCTCCCGACCACGATCGCGCTCCGCTTGATCCATCGCGACAACGCGGGCTCCGAGACGCCTTCGAGCTTGGCCGCGTCGGCGTACTTGGGCAGCAGCTTCACGCGCACCGCGCGCCTGACGAACGCCTCCAGCTCCTCGGGGCTCCCCCACACGCGCCGCAGCTCGTCGGCGTTGAACGGGTCCCATGAGAGCCCGAGCGGCCGACCGTACTCCGCGCTCGCCTGCTCGATCGCCATCTCGGTCTCCAGCGCGCCGCGCTCCTCCATCGTCGGCACCTTCACCACGACCACGTGGTTACGCAGCTCGTGCCCGAGCAACGCGTCGACATCCTCGCCACGCGGCGCAACCAACACCACGCGCACCGACGGCCGGCGCTCGGTCAAGAGCGCGCGTAGCGTCGCCGGGTTCCGCGGCCAGCACTTCGCCGCGATCACGAGGGTGCCGCCGCGCGCCCGCTGGTACACGTCGTGCTGCGTCTGCTCACTCTCGATCTGCTCCTTGCGGCCCACGACCTCGACGAGCGGCGCCATTCCGCCGGGCACGACCTCGTGAACGAGACGAACCAACGAGGGCGCGGCACCCGACGGAACCAGCGCCGAGTCTGCGCTCTCCTCGCTCGGCGGCATCACCAATGCGATGTGCCTTCGGTGCGTGATCGCGTAGTGCAGCTCGTCGACGGCGCGCGCGTACTGGGAGCCGTAGCCGAGGAAGCGCTGTAGCCGTTTGCGAACCGCCTCGGTGGCCTCGCTGTACACCGAGAAATGAACGCGCCCGAACGCGATCCACTGACCCGGGCGCAACACGAAGCTGTCCGCGCGCCGCTCGCCTTCGCAGTAGGTGCCGTTCTTCGAGCCTGCATCCTGCACCGCGAACGCCTCACCGTCTCGACCCGCCCGGACGATCACCGCGTGGCGACGCGAGACCGTTTCGTGTGCGACTGGAATCCGCGCCGCGGTCCCACTGCCCACCACGAGCTCGCTCCACGGCGCCGGCGGGAAGCGATGCAGAACCTCGGTGCCGTAGGCGCGCAGGCCGAGCACGCCGCCCTCGTCCGCGAAGACCTCCGCGCCCGTCATGGCCGCAGTCGTCGGCGGTGCGAGCGGACCACCCGCAGCGCCGTTGGAGTCGCTCGGTGCGCTCAACGGGCTCTCCGAGGAAGCCGAGAACCGCGAGGAGGGGTCCACCCGCGACAGACGTGCGAATCGGTACCGAGGCATAGCGCGCACAGCGGCGTCTCGCAGAGCGGACACCGCTGCGAGGTGTCGTTGCCGCATCGGTCACCGCCGCAGCGTTGCATCGCTCAAGACTACGGCGACTGAGCCCGGCCACCCCCCTCGAAACCGACGCCGGTTTACACGCTCGTGCGTTTTGTGCTCGATGTTAACTCGCTCGCCGGATCGTACGATCCACCGACCGTGCGCCAACTTCGGTCACCCGTCGCCGACGGTCTCGCGTTACCGTTCTACGCCTATGGGCCAGCCGCCGACACGTCCGGATCGGCCACAACTACCGACGGCCGTCGAGCGCCCGAACAACACGCCGCGCCTCGACGACGGCCGCCGCACCGCGACGATGCCCGGCGCCGCCGAGCAGCCGGCAGCGTCGAGCGACAACACCGACTCGCTGATCGGCGTCGCCGTCGGCGACGGCTACGTGATTCGTAACTACATCACCGAGGGCGGCATGGGTGCGCTCTATGTCGCCGCACACCGCGACGCGCCCACGAAGCGGAAGGCGATCAAGGTTCTTCTTCCGTCGTTGCTCGCGAAGTGCTCGCCGAGGACGCGCGATGACATCTGGCACCGCTTCGAGACCGAGGCGCGGATCGCGCTGCGCCTCGAACACCCTAACGTGATCGTCGTCGACGGCTACGATCGCCTCCCGACGGGGCCCATCTACATCAAGATGGAGTTTCTCGAAGGGAAGAACCTCGGACAGTGGGCAAGAGACCGCCACGGGGGCATCGTGCCCGCTGACGACGTTCTCCGCGTGATGGCGCAGGTGTGCGGCGCCTTGGAGCAGGCGCACAAAATGGGCGTGGTCCACCGCGACTTGAAGCCACCTAACATCTTCGTCGTGGCGACCGAGGACGGCAGCATCAAGACGAAGCTCCTCGACTTCGGCATCGCGCGCGTGATCGATCCGCACGCGTTGCCCGGCGGCAAGAAGACGACGCTCCCCCGCGCCATGGGAACGCCCGGCTATTGGGCGCCCGAGCAGCAGACCTCGCCGGGCGATGTCGACCACCGCGCCGACATCTACGCGATCGGGGTCATCATCTACGAATTGACCACCAACCAGCTCCCCGGCTTCGGATCGCTGGTGCCGCACCAGCTCCCGCCGACGTTCCCGCGCGAGTGGTACGACGGCATCGCCGCCGCGCTTGCCGGCGATCCGCGGCAGCGTCCACAGAGCATTCGCGACCTGCTCAACTTCTTGATCGACCGCACCCCCAACGGTCCGCAAATCGCGCACGAGGCGTGCCCGTCGCTGTACAAGGTACCCGTCGCGTGGTCCGACTCGACGACGCGCGCGCCGCTCTCTGGCGTTGGCAGCGTTCACAACGTGACACCACCGCCCCCGCTTCCTCCGTCGACGCTGACGCACGCGGCAGGCGCCTACGGAACACAGCTCGGCCCTCGGCGTGGTCGAAGCCTCTTGCTTGCGGCGCTCGCTGGCGCGGCAGTGACGGCCGCCGTCGCGATCGGCGTGGTCGTGTCGCTCCAGGGCAGCTCGAGCACGCCGGCCAGCACGACCAACGCGCCCGGCGCGAGCTCGCCGGCGAGCACGTCGCCGCCGGCCGCCAGCTCGGCGACGTCGCCGCCGCCCGCGACCAGCTCGCCCGCCGCCGTCGCAGCGCCGGCCGGCCCGGCCTCGACGTCGCCGCCGCCTGACGCCGCCGCGGCACCCGCGACCATCGACGCGCCGCCCGCGCCGCCAGACACGACCGCCGCCGCGGCGACGTCGCCGAGCAGCTCGCCCTCCGCGAGCCCGGATGGGTCCACGGCAGAGGCGCGCGACAACGCCCCGACCAAGCGCACGCCCAAGACCACGCGCACGACGCGCAAGCCGCCGCGGCGGACGACCGTCGAGCGCCTCGGAGACTGACGTTTCAAAAGTCGGGCAGTCGACGCACTCGGCCGCGACTTTTTCAAACCACGGGCAGGCTCACGCGCCCCGCCGGCGACGCAACCACGCGATCGCCCGTCGGCCGCGCGCGATCAGGGCGCCGACCAGGTCGCCGATCAGCGCGCGAAGTAGCGAGGCCGGATCGAGCCACACAGCATCCTCAAAGCACGGCGTTGTCCGGCGCTTCGCGCTCCGCGCGATCGGCCGCACGCACCCAGCGCCGCAGGGCCCACATGCCGATCCCGAAGTGCTCCGCGACCTCGCATGCGCTGGCATGCCTGGACCGCACGAGCGCGACGACGTGCGCCTTGAACTCCGGCGAGAACCCCGACATCAGAACGGAGCTTCCTCGAGATCGGCCTCGGCCTCGCTCGTGCCGAGCACGTTGTCGCGTGGCTTGAGCTTCCGGATCAGCTCGGCTTGCGCCGCGAGGACCACGGTCGTATCGCGGCGAGTGATCCGGACCGCGACCTCGCACGCCTCGCGGTCATAGGTCGTGCCTGGATCGTTGTCGCTCTGCACGAACTGACCGAACCACCAGCCCTTGCCGCGGCGCCAACTTTGAAAGTGTCGAGTCATCGTCTCGTAGAGCCGGCCCGAATGGCTCTCGCCCACGTAGACGATCGTCGACGAGAACAGCCCCACGGCCTTGATCACGTACGCGCCGGACTTCCCCTTGAGCGCGCGCACCCAGTCCGGATACGGCTCGCCGCTACGACCGAGCGGCCGATAGACGAGGCGCGCGCTCATGAACAACGCCCCCTCTCCAGCATCGCGGCGAGACGCTCGATGCCGGCGACCGCCGTCGTCTGGATCGCCCCGTCGCTCAGCTCGCGGGTCCACCGACACACCGCGGCCGTCGTGTTCGCGCCCGCAGCCCAGAGCTTGACGGACTCGACCAGCTCGGCGGACGGCTCACCCCGCGATCGCCGTTGGCAGGCTCTCAGCACGCCGCGCGCGTGGCCCTGCCAGCTTGCTTCTTGCCGCCAGAATCGCGACCACCAGGCGATGATTTCGCCCACCTCGCGCAACGTCTTTCCCCACTCACGGATCAACGTGATCGTGTCGCGCGTCGAAAGGATGGGCCAGCCCGACAGATCGATCCTGCGCTCCATCTCCGCACGCCGCGCGAAGTCGAACCATGCACGCACGACCGGCTCCGCACCATACCCACCGAGCACGAGCGCAGCGCACAGCCCTTCTCGGTCCTTCGGCCATTCTGCAAGCGGCGCAGTTGCGGTTGTCATGTTGCCTCCCGAAGCCAGAGATCCGGATCGATCACGATGTCGGCGCGCGTCGCCGGACGTCCGAGCGCGCGCGATGCTGGCCCCTCGGTCCGCCACCGGCGGGGCTCATAGTGGACGTGCGGCGGACGCACGAGCGCGGCGAGGCGCGCGAAGAACTGACCGAGCCGGATCACGGCACCCTTGACCAGCCAGGCCGGGAACGAGCGCGGCGACAGGTGCCCGAACAGGTGCCACGTCCCCGAGCGCCCGCGCGCGAGCACCGCGCCCGGCCCGTAGCCCGAGAGCGGCGGCGTCTCGTCGTCGCGCACGACGACATCAACGACCATCTCCTCCGGAGCCCGCACCCACCATTCCACCTCGACGATCGGCCCGCGGTAGTAACTCTCCGGAACCAGATCAACGCCGTAGTGCGTGCAGGGATAGCCGTGCCGACAGTGGCCGCGCCCCTTCGTGCGAATCGCGCGAAACGCACCGTTGGGGCTCACGCGCGCACGCACGAGCGGCAACACGCGCGCCGCGGTCACCGGCAGCGCCGCCGGCGGCACCAGGCGCGAGCCAACCTCCACGGCGCCGGCGGCGCTGGTCACCGCGACGCGCTCGACCTCGAGATCGCGCTCGCGCTCCTCGCCGACCAGCACCAACCCGGGCGCCGCGCTCGCCGCGCGCGCGGCGCGAGTCGCAAGCGCGATCACGCCCAGGCCGACGGCCGCGCCACCAAGGAGCCAGATACCGCGCCCCATGGCTCTACTTCCGAAGCAAGGTCGCGAGCAGCGCGACGCCGGCGATCGCGCCGACGCCGATCGCAACGGGTTTGACGAACCCGCCCGCGCCGCGTGCGACCGCGCCCGCTGCGTCGCCGACCGCGCCGCCGACCGCGCCCGCCGCATCGCCGACGGCGCCGGCGTAGCCCTTGATCGTGTCCTTCACCGAGTCGACGAAGTCCGACCAGCCGCGTTGCGGTTGCCCGTCCTTCAGCACCGACAGATCGCGCCCGAGCTGCCGGACCTGAGACCACAGCTCCTCGACCTCCTCGACGGGGTAGAGCTCGTCTGGCTTCTTGTCCTTGATCAGCTCGCGTGCCTTGGCGGCAAACTCGCGCCAGGGCACGCGCGGATCGCGCCACATCCCGCCCTCGGCCATGGGAACCGGCTTCGCCGTCGCCGCGTACTTGTCCCAGATCGCGAGCACCTGGTGCGCGTCGCCGACGGTGATCTCGACATACGCGCGCTTGTGGCGCGTCTTTTTGCCCTCGCGCTCGGTGCGCCCCTGCGCGATGAAGAAGCGAAGGAGCGCGACCGGCAGATCGTTCGGGTCGTTCACGTTGGCGACGAGCAAGCGACCCTTGTCATCGAAGCGCACCGAGATCGGCATCTCGGCATTGCGCATCGCCAGCCGCCCGAGCAGCGCGGCGCCCGCCTCCCACAACTCCGACGACGACGGGAGCAGCTCGTCGGGCCCGCGGCTCTCCGCGAGCGCCGCGCGCGAGTCGTCAAGCCACCGCCAGGCAATCGGCTCCACGGCGTCACCGAGACGCGCGAGCAACCGTCCCCAGGTCGACGCGACCTCGAACGCCTCGCGCGTCGTGAGCACGGGCCAGCCGCTCTCCGGATCCACCGGCCGCCCGCGCATGAGCGTCGCCGCCAGCTCGTACCACGCGCCCACCAAGTCGCCCGCGCCGCCGGCGTTCACCGCACACCCCCGATCCCGACGCGCGCGATCTGCTCGAACACCGCCCCCACCTGACCGAGCCGCACGTAGGGCACCGACGGATCCGGCTGGACGTCGGCGCCGAACTTGTCGACGAAGCGCGCCAAGAACAGATCGATCGGCGCCTGCGTCGGCGCGCTCGGCGACGTCGGCGACGACGACGCCGCCGCCGGCGCGGCGCTCGGTGACGCCGGCGCGGCCGTCGCGCCCATGTTCGGGACCTGGATCGGTTGCCCGGGCTGCGCCTCGAGCACGACCAGGAGCACGCGGCATGCCGCCGCCGCCGCGTGTTTGGTCGCGGGGTCGGCGCCCGCCTGCAGCGCGGCGCGGATCTGACCGAGCGCCGCCTCCAGTTGCGGCGGCAGCTCGGCGGGGGTGGGGTTCGCGTTCGACGACATCACACGTTGCCTTTCTGGCCGCCGAAGAATGCGCGGCCCTTCTCGATCGCTTGACGTGCAGCCACGTAGGCCCCGAAGTGTTCCGGGCCCGGCGCGGCACGCTTGAGCAACAGCAACCGCCACGGATCGACGTCCGCGATCGGACCGACCCAAGCGTGCGTGTCCTTGCCGACCTTCGACGGGTCGAAGGGACACCGGGTGTTCCCGGTACGGGGCCGATCAAAGCTCCACACTTCGAGGAGCCCCATCGCGTCGCAGCTCGTCACGATCGAGCCCTTGCCGGCCTTCCACGCGGCGTGCAGGCGATCCATTGCCTGCGGGTCGAAGAACGCGACGGCGTCACGCGCGATGCCGCGCGCGAAGCCCGAGAGGACGGCGCGCGCCGCCCACAGGTGGCGATACTCGGGATCGAGGCGCGTCGATGCCGGCCGCTTGTTGCCACCGCCACGCCCGAAGCCCTCGCCGCGCGTGAGCACGTCGAACAGCGAGCGCCCTTCCTTCGCAGCACGGTTCGCGATCACGTCGACGATGCACGCCAGCTCGACGAGACTTCCGCTTCCGTGCTCGCTCGCCGCCGCGCGCGCACCCGCCAGCTCATCGAGCGTGATGCTCGGCTCGCTCGCCGAGGCCCTCGCCTCGCGAAGTAGCTCGGTCGGCGACTCGCGCACCATGCCCCGCTCCACGGTGGAGCGCGTGAGCCGGCCGCGCGGCACACGCGCGGGCAGCTCGGGGACCATCGGCGTTCCGGTCCAGCGGCGCACGAACGAAGCCAGCGGCGACGCGCCCGGGGGCGAGCTCGCGCCCGGCGCAGGCCCCACAGGCAACGGCGGCTCACTCGGTGCCGGCACAATCGCCGGCGCGGACGTCGCCGCGCTCGGCGACGCTGACGACGTCGCCGGCGGCGCACTCGACACCGGCTCACGCTCGGTCGGCTCGTCGCTGCGTCGCGCGCCGCGCGCCGGGCGCATCGAGCGCGCGAGCGCAACACCGCCGCCGACGAGCCCGACCAGGCCGAGGCCGAGCACGAACCACCCGCCGCCGCCCTCGTCGCGGCTCATCGCCGCCCCCGTGTGCGCTTGCGCGCCTTGCGCGGCGCCGTCTCCGACGGCTCGCGGTTGTCGTTGCGCGACGCGCGCCACAAGAGCAGGCCGCCGACCAGGGCGACGCCGGCGACCGCCGCCGCCGGCGCCGCAGCCGTCAGCGCGCCGCGGATCGCGCCCTCGCCGGCGCCGCGCCCCGCCGCCGCCGACACCTTCGCCGCGCCGCCGGCCATGGCGTCGGAGACGGCGCCGATCGCCAGCGCCGCGTTGTTGGCGCCGCCCTTGGCGTCCGCCGCCGCCGCGCTCGCGAGCTTGACCAGCTCGCCGACGCGGCGCGCAGCGTCGGTCACGTCCGACCAGCTCGGCGCCGCCACGTTGCGCCGGTCCATCGCCGACGCGATCCGACCGAGGCAGCGCCACAGCCGGATCCGGTCCGCGTAGAGCTCGGCCGCCGGCTCGCCGGCGAGCGCGCGCACCGCGAGCGCGCAGCGCGCCCATTCGGCGATCTCGAGATCGAACGTACCCGCTTCGAGGCGCGCGACGAGCGCCGGGAGCGCGCTCGACCAGGCCGCGACCAGCTCGAGCGCGTCGGCCCGATTGATACGCGGCACCGCGACGCCGCCGACAACATCGGCTCCACGGCGCGCGGTGAAAGAGTGTTTCTGTTGCAGGTAGACGGCGCGCGCCGACGACGGCGCCGCCGGGCCCAGCGGCGCGGGGGTCGCGTCGCCGGGGGTCGGAACTGGGGAGCACGTGGACATGACCTAGCGTCCGGTTTGTTCCTGCGGCGTCTGCCGCGGGATCGGTGGCGACGGCACCGGCGGCGCCGTCTCGTAGGCCGGCGTCGGCGAACCGAACAGCCAGCACAGGAAACCCGGCGACGACGAGCCCGCCGCCGGCAGGCCGTCGTACTTGGGCGTCGGCGTCTGCCACAGCCACGACAGGCCGAGCGTGTCGAGCACGCCCGGGGTCGTCGGCGCCGGCGCCGGCGTCTTGTCGCCGTAGTCGTAGCGCGTCTGGCTACAGAGGAAGTCGAGCATCGAGCTTCCTCCCGGCTAGAGCCGCTTCTCCACCACGCGCGCCACGGTGTGCATCAGGTCAGCGCGCTTGAACGCCGCCCCGAGGCTCGCGAGGAACGCCATCGTGTTGTTGAAGTCCCTCGCCAGATCCCCGGTCGCCGTCGGCGCCGCCGGCAGCGGCATCACCGCGGCCACGATGTCGATGACATCGGGGATCCACGACTTCGCGTTGGCGCTCAGCGCCGGCGTCGTCGTCACCGTCGTGACGGTCGGCGCCTGCGGCTGGTAGACCGCGGGCACCGGCGCCGGCGGGTGATAGACCGGCGGGTGGTACGCCGGCGGCGGGGCCGGGTGGTGTCCGAAGGGCGGACGGTTCCACGGCCGATTCCAGGCGGGCAGCCCGCCGCGGTTGTCGACGACGCCGGGCCGGCGCACGATCACAGCGTTCCGCTGCTGACCCGAATCGTCGATGATGATCACGTCTTCTTCCATCGTCGTTCTCTCTTTCCGTTGCGTTGTTGGTTGAGGGTTGTTGGTTGCGCTTCGGTCATTGCCCACGCGCTCCCCAGGACCGACCCCCGGCCCGAGGTGCGCTCCGTCGTCGGAGTCACGCCGCGGCGCGCGCCTCCTGATCGATCGCGAGCGACGCCCGCATGCGATCGAACGCCTCCAGCGTCGCCGCCTCGATCTCGTTGTTGCGCGGCTTACCCTGCCCCTTGGACGCGAGCTCGCGCTTGCCCTCGCCCGCGTCGGCCCTCTTCTTCTCCTCCTTCTTCTCGCCGGCCTCGCGCCCCTTCTTGAGCGCCGAGCCCATGAGGACCACCGTCGAGCTACCGATGCTCGACGCGACCGCCGTCTGCACCGGCCCGCGCGTGACGCCGACGCCGACCAGGCCCATCCCGCCCATGATCGAGGACGTGATCACCGGCGGCGCCCCGAGCTTGCCGAGCCCGAGCAGCACGCCCGCGCCGGCGAGGCCGCCGCCGAGCGCGGCGGCCGTGTGTTTCCATCCGAACTTTCTTCCGCTTGCCATCGTCGTTCTTCCTTCTCTTGCGTGTCGGCGCTACCTGCGCCGGGTTGGTCGACGGCACCGCGACCATCGCGGCGCCGTCGTTCAGTTGAAGCCGTCGCCACCACCGACCCGCGGCACGTCGTCTTCGGCGCGATCGCCGGCGACCTCCTCGACCTTGATCGGGGACTGCCACAAGACCGGCCCTCCCGACGAGCGCGCGCGCTTGCGCGCGATGTACGCCGCGCCCGCGGTGACGGCCGCCGCCGCGGCGCCGATGCCGATGATCACTCCTGCGACCAGGTCGGCCAGGCCGCCGCCGCTCTCGTCGTCGTCGTGTTTGCTCATGCCTCCTCGCTCTCTTTGGTGTTCGTGCGTGCAGCCGTATCGACCGCAGGCCGCGCGCGGTTTCCTCTCGCCGCGTCGATTCCTCGATCCGCGACCTCGACCAGCTCGGGCGGGACGCCGTAGGACGTCAGGACGAGCTTGATCGCCGGCTTCACGAGCGGGCGCACCGCGCGTTCCGCCGGCTCGAGCAGGTCCTCCACGGCGCGAAAGAACCGCCGCGGCGCCCACTCGATGCGCCAGCCGTTGCGCGCGCACTTGACGCACGCACCGTCCGGACCGCAGCCACACGACGCCGGATCCACCACCAGCCACGGCGCACGCTCGGCGAGCAGCTCGACCACGTGCCGGATCGCGCCGGCCCGCCCGGGCCACCAGCGCGCTTGCTCGCGCTCGGCCAGGGCGAGCACCCACAAGAGCGCGGCGAGGCCCCGACGATCGATCGGGCCAGCCTCGAGGATGGCCCACGCCGTCGCGTGCGCGTCGGCCAGTACCTCGCCAGCGTCGGCGTAGGCCGCCGCCGGCTCCTCGGCGATCGCCAGCGCCCACCCGAGCGCTTGCGACAACGTCAGCGCGACCGGACCGCCGACCTGCGCCGCGCCGATCGCGTCGAGCCCCGCGGCGAGCGCGTTGCGCGGCATCACCGGATCGAGCACGACCGGCACCCCGTTTACGGTCGGGTACGTGTGCCGACCTTGGTCGGTGTCGATCGTCGCGAGCGCGTACACCGCGCTCGGGTCGATGTTCTCAGCCGCCGCGAGGAAGATCGCCGACCTCTCCACGCAGTTTGGCCGGCGCGTCGGGATCCGGAGGCGCTGCGGCACGTCGCACGCCACCTTGGGCCCGTCGAGCGGATCGCCGGTGTCGTTGTCCTGCGGCAGCGTTCGGAGCCACGCGGCCAACGCTTCGAGAGACGGGCGTTGCCGCGCGATGAGCTGAACCTCGGGCGACGTCGCGCGCTCGCGCGCGTGCGAGGTGATCTTTCCGAGGCAGTCGCGATCGTTGTACGGCTCCGCGATCACGACGCGCCCCCTTTCACGCGCACCGGCGGGGGCGGCCACCAGCTCGCGAGCTCCACGGCCGGTGACGCGATCGCCGTGACCGTCTCGATCGTCTGCAAGAACGCCGCGCGCGCCGCCATCGACGGTGTCAGCGAGATCGCAGCGTCCGGCGCATCCACGCGCCGACAGGCTGCATCGACGGGCGACAAGAGGTAGTAGCCGACACGGCCACCGAGCCACGCGTACAGCTCGCGCAGCTTCATCACGGCCGGAATCACCAGCGGCCCGCCGGTGTCGTCGTTGATCAGCAGCTCGCCGCGCGTGCCTCCGTCGGCGAACCACCGCACGAGGAAGCCGGCGCAGCTCGCGGGCAGGTCGAGCGCGTAGCCGTCGACGCCGTGCCAGCGGATCGAGGTGTCATGAGAAGTATCGAACAGAGACATGCGGCCCTCCATAGGTCGGGTTCACCCGGCCGTATCGATCGCGACTCGTCGCGGTTGCGTGAAATCGTCAGGCGCCCGCCGATTGCGCGCGCTCGACCTGCTCCGCTTGCGCTCGCAGCGCCCCGATCGCCGCCTCGGGCGACGTCGTGACAAACAGGTTGTGGAACACCTGCGGCAGCAGGTCGGGTTGCAGGAGGCGATCGAAGCAAGCGCGCTCGGCCGCCGTCGTGAGCGCCGCGTCCATCGCCCGCAGCGACGCCACCGCGCGTACGCCATCCTCGACGGAGATCGAGGCCACCGCCGGCTTGAACGCGTCCACCAGGTTGCGCCGCTTCGCCATCTGCCCCAGCACCCACGCGCGATCGTCGTCGGGGAGCGCGCTCTGGATGTTCACTACGTGCGCCAACAGCTCGGCACCCGTCCGCGTCGGAACCTCCACGGTGCCCGCCTCGCTCGCCGGCGACGTCGCCGACTCGTCACCCTTGAGCATCGCGCCCGCCGTCTGCGTCGCCGTCTTGACGAACCCGGCCAGGTCGCGCGCGACCTCCTCGGGAACGTCCATCTTCTGCGCCATGCCGTAGGCCGCGACCGGCGCCAGCTTCTCGATCAGCGGCATCCCGAGCGCCATCAGCGCATCCGCCACACCGCCCTTTTCCGCGGCAGCAGCCGCCGCCGTCGCACCACTCGCTGCGTTGCGAGGCGCCGCGCTCGACGGCGCCGCCGCCGGCGACGCGGGTGCGTTGCCGTTCACCGGCGCAACTTGCTGCACGATCACCGGCGCCCCGGCCGACGCCGCAGCAAGCGCCGTCGACTTCTGCACCACGCCGCTATCACCAGCCGCGCGCACGAGGCCGGCCATCGCGTCGACGACCTGCCCGAGCCGCTCGGATAGCTCGCGATGAACGCCGGCGATCTGCGCCATTGCTTGCGCGTTGGCCTTCTCGACGAACGCGAACACGTGGCCGAGCAGCTCGGACGACGGCTCCGACGACGAGGAAGACGACGCCGGCGACGATGCGACCTCCGTCGACGCCAGCTCGCCGCGCCGCGCCGCTGCCATCTCCGGCGTGATCTCGATCTGCGCCGGGTCGACGTTCAGCCGTCGATGCGAGGCATCGAGCAGGAACAGCCGGTACCGGCCGACCTTGTAGCCGACGCGCTCGGCGAACTCATCCGGCGTCACCGTGCGCGGCAAGATCAGCGGGCGACCGTTGCGCGCGTCGACAACGATCGTCCCGAGGCCGCGCTGGTTCGGCAGCCAGTAGCGAACCTGGAAGCCCACACAGCTCGGCGGCAACACCACCGGCTCGCCATCGGGGTCGTAGAGCCAGAACGGTTGCTCCTCGCTCGTGGTGTCGTCGTCGATGCGGTCGAAGCGCGAGACGGACTGCGGTACGGCGGCATTGCTCATGGGGACGGACCTCGGGGCTTTTTCTGAGGGCGCGTATCGAGCCCTCCTTGCGCCGGTTGCGTCCCGTCCCCAACTTTTTTGGCCGCGTATTTGGCCGCGTGGTTAGTCCGCGCGATCTCGATGCTCGAATCAGCGAGTTACGACTCTTCCGGCTTCCGCTCTTTGCCACCTTGGAGCCTCTCCCACGCCGCCCACGCAGCACCGATCGCGCCGGCCAGCTCGGGCACGACCGCGATCGGCGACGGCAGCTCGCCCACAGGCTGGATCGTACGATCCACCGCGCCGCCCTCGCCCACGCAGGCCGCGAACTCGACCGCCGAACAAATCGCCGCCGATTTCTCGGCGGGGTTTCCTGCGCCCACGAGATCGGGCGCTTGCTGCGCCGCGATTTCTTGCCGCGCGCCAGCTCGGCCGCGCGCACGACGGGCCACGCGGTCGGCAACCCACCGCGCCCCGAGCACCAGCCGCCCCTCGTGCGCACGAAGGAAGACGCCGACCGCCGGCGGACCGAGCCCGCGGAACTGCCGCAGCCACCACGCCGGCCGGTAGCCCGGCGCCGCCGGCGAGCTCGCCCAGGGCCCCGGCTCGAGCACGACCCGCACCGCGCCGCCCGCATCGCTCAGCGCGAGCAAGACGCCCTCTCGCACGTTCCGAGCGCCGACCTGGCGCAGCTCGACGAACGCGCCTCCTGGCGCCTCCTGGCGCTCCACGGCGGCAGCCATCGCGAGCGACGGCACCAACGGCTCCCGCCGCCCCGCCGCCTCCCACGTCGCGCGTAGGACCGTCACCGCCTGCGGCAGCTCGCCCGACCCGAAGCGGTACCAGCACGACCACAGCCGCCCGTGCCGGCCGACCGCGTGCCCCTTGTGCAGCGTCACCACGCCGAGCCGCGCCAACTCCTCCCAGGCGATCACGCACGCGCGACGGCGCGCGCCGTCGATCACGACGCGCCGATCGCCGACGAGCCGCGCCGCGAGACTCGCGCACCACTCGACCGGCTCACCGACGCGACCATCACGACCAGCTCGCCCAGCAAGGAACGCGAGCACGATCGCCGCCTCGGTCCGGACCCGCGCGTCGACGCGCTCGACGACCACGCGATCGGCCGCCGTCAACACGCCGAGCGACGCATCACCACGCGCGCCGCGCCCGCCGCGGAACGGCCACAACGGCATGTGCCTCTTCAAGTAGCCGCGGGCCTCACGCACGCACTCGCGCGTGAACGCCGGCGAGCCCGCCAACCGCGAGCCTGTGTGCGCGTGCGCGCCGCACCAGTCGATGAGCCGCGCGATCGTCGCTTCCTCGTCGAGCCCGCCCGCCGCCGCCCACGCGAACGTCAGCACCATCACCGCATCGTGCCGCGTACCCGTCTCCGTCACGCCGTCGGAGAGCAACCGCGAAACCTTCCGCCAGAACGCAGGACCCTTGACGAGCCGCGAAGGTCGCGACGCCCCCTCACCCTCGGTGGTAGGCGCAGCATCGACGAGGAGGGAGTTAGAAACACTGGAAGGAGAGATCGGATCCGATCCACGATCGGCAGCGCCCCCACGCACCACCTGCAACACCGGCCGCGATCTCTCCCGCCGCCCTAGTGGGCCGGGGTCATCGTCTATTTGTTGGGTCAGGCCGCAACTCTCCGAATTCGCGGCCCCTTCGTTTTTTTCGCCGGGCGGATCGAGGAACCCCCACACCGCATCCCAGGCCGCCTCCGGCCGCCCGAGCCAGTCGGCAAGCGTCCGCCGCTGGCGCTCCCACTCGCCGAGGAACGCGGCGACCATCGGGCCCACGCGCCGCACCGGCAACACGTCGCCGTGCGTGAGCCACCGCGCGCGCCGGCCCATTGTCCCCGGCCACTCCCCGAGCTTGAACGGATCGATCACGTCGGCCGCCGAGGCGCCCTCCACGGCGCGCAGGAGCACCGAGCCGCGTCCGCAGGGCGCGCGCAGCCGCCGCCCCGCCGGATAGACCTCACACACGCCGTCGCGCAGCTCGACGCCGCGCTCGGCCAGGTGGAACCGCACCCACGACGCCCCCCACGCCGCCGGCCAGCGGTAATCGTCGCCGCCGCCCTCGCGCGCCAGCGGGAGCCACACGTGGAAGCCATCGCCCGGAGAGCGCTGCATCAGCGGCCACCGATCGCCGCCGCACGCGAGCGCTTCGAGCACTTGGGCGAGCACGCAACGCGCGCGCGCGCGCGCGTCCGCCGGCGACTCGTCCGCGCCGGCGTGCGCGTCGATGTCGATCCCGACCCACTCGACCCAGCCCGCCGCCTCGGGCGCCACCGAGTAGCGCCCCCGCAAGTGCGCCTCCATCGTCGCCGGCGTGAACAGCCGCGGCACGACCTGTTGCGTCCCGTCGGGACCGCGGACGAGCTCGCGCGCCGGCCGCCAGCTCTTGCCGTCGTCGCCCGTGTCGATCAACACTGGCACGCGCCGCCCGTCCGCGCGCACCGTCGTGATCGACGGCGCTCCTTGCACCACGTAGCCGAGCGCGCCGTGTCCGCCGCTCATCACCCGCCACAGCGAGCGCGAGAGCTTGTGCAACGTCCCGCTCTCGCCGCCGCGCGCGCGCAGCTCCACGGCGTCAGGGCCGGAGCCGAAGCCGTGTGCGTCGAAGAGTGTTGGATGGATCGATTCCATGCGCGCGCGAGCGACCGCCCTACGCGCACGAGACGGAGTCGTCTTTCTTTGACAAGACTCCGCCCCTCCGCTACCTTCGACGTCGAACCTAGGGCCGCCAAGCTTTGGTTCGCCGTCGCACGCAGCAGCGCGCGAGAACGACCCGGAAGGCTTTCACCTTCCGGGTTTTGGCTTTTCGGGTCAGGTGTTCGTGATGCCCTCTTTGTCGAGCAGCTCAAGAAGCAGCTCGCGGATCGTCATCCCTCGTTGAGCCGCAACCACCTTCAACCTGCGGTGCTGAAGCTCGGGGACGTCGAGCGTCGTCCGCACCAAACCCAGATCCCGCGGCGTCGAACGAGACCGAGCCTCGGCTCGATCCTCCTGACGCACTCCAGGGGCCCGCGTGGTTGCAGTAAGCACGGGATCGACCCTAGGCCAATCCGGAGAGTCTGTGCAAGTTTTCCGGATTGGATCTAGGCCCCCGAGATCGCTCCGGGATCTGCCTTTCTGTGTGAGCACCTGACGCCTGCCGCTCGGCGCTCGACGCCGGTCGCCTGCTGCTCGGTGCTCGACGCCGGTCGCCTGCCGCTCGGTGCTCGACGCCGGCCACCTGCCGCTCGGCGCTCGACGCCGGTCGCCTGCCGCTCGGTGCTCGACGCCGGCCGCCTGCCGCTCGACGCCGGCCGCCTGCCGCTCGGCGCTCGACGCCGGTCGCCTGCCGCTCGGTGCTCGACGCCGGTCGCCTGCCGCTCGGTGCTCGACGCCGGTCGCCTGCCGCTCGGTACTCGACGCCGGTCGCCTGCCGCTCGGTGCTTGACGCCGGCCACCTGCCGCTCGGTGCTCGACGCCGGCCGCCCGCCGCCCGGTACTCGACGCCAGACGTCTGGCGTTGAACGCCGAAAACTTGCCCTCGGACGTCCGCGCGCCGAAGGTGGCGCCATGATCATTGCCTCTGTCAGCGTGAAGGGCGGGGCCGGCAAATCGACGCTCGCCACCAATCTCGCCGCGGAGTACATGCGCCGCGGTCGCAGCGTTCTTCTCGTCGACGCCGACCCCCAGGGCACCTCCCGCGTTTGGGCCGAAGTCGCGATGGAGAATGGCCACAAGCCGCCGACCGTCGTCGCAATGGGCCGCGACATGCATAAGCCCGGTCAGCTCGATCGCATCGCAGCGAACTACGACATCACGATCATCGACTGCCCCGGCCGCGAGGGCGCAGTGGTGCGGTCGGCGCTGGTGATCGCCGACGTCGTCTTGATCCCGTGCGGCGCATCGCCCGCCGACGCTTGGGCGCTGCAACAGAGCCTCGAGATCATCGACGAGGCCCGCACAATCCGACCGAACCTGATCGCGCGCGTGGTCATCACGCGCCGTCGCGCCACTGCCATCGGCAAGAACGCACGCAACGACCTCGCCGCGGTCGGAGTGCCGCTGATGCCCGTCGAACTCGCCGAGCGCGTTGCGTACCAGCAAGCGATGGGCGAGGGGCGTGGCGTCACAAACATGTCCGGCCAGCCGGACGCCACTCGCGAGATCCGCGACCTCACCACTGCGATCGACAACCTCACTTCGGAGCACCTCAACGATGCCGTCACCGTCGCTCACGTTGCGTAAGCCCTCTCCGTCGCCGTCCCTCGTTCGCGACTTCGTGAATCGAGGCGACGACGACGGCGCATCCTCGACGCCCGCGACGGATCTCCCGCGCGCGCCCTCTCTGTCGACCGTCGCGCCACCAGCGCCGCCGACGGATGTCCCTTCGTTCACCCGCGCGAGCCGCTCGCTCGCCGAGCGGCGCACCAAGCCACACCGTCGACGGACAACGGTCTACTTCGATCTGGACGTGGCGCGCGACCTCGCCTCCAAGCTCGGCAGCGATGAAGACATGTCCGACGTGGTCAACGCGGCCGTGCGCGCCTTCCTCGCGTCGCGCTAGCTCGCGGAGGCCAGCGCCCGCGTTCCGGCGCTGTCTTATGTAACTTTCCCGTCGACAAGGTTACATAAGACTAGACTTGCCTCCATCGCCGAGCGTGGCGTTACATAAGACATGGCCTCGCGGCGCCCGACCCCCGCCGATCCCGTCCACGTCGACGGTGTGACCTACCAGCACGAGATGATCGCGTGTGGGAAGGAACGGTGTCGCCGCTGCGTGGGCGGACAGAAAGGGCATGGGCCGTACTGGTACGCCTACTGGAAGGACGGCGACCGCACACGCAAGCGATACGTTGGGAAGCAGCTCGACATCAGCACGCCGACAAAGACGGCGAAACGCAGGCCGCCGCCGAAGAAGAAGCCTCCAGCAGCAACGCCCCGCACGTCGGCGAAGAAGAAAGCGACGTCACCGACTCTGCCGACGCCGCCGCCGGCAGCGCCGCCAACGCTCGATGCCTTCGCCGCGGCAGTCCGCAGCGCCGCCGCGCGCGCCGCGCAAATGCCCGGCGCGACCTTCGGCACGCGCAAGGTGTTTATCGCGCCGGTGTGGGATGCGATCCGCGACGAGCCCGCGGCAACCGGTCTCGACCTCGCCGGGTTCAAGCGACGGTTGCTCGATGCCCACCGCGCCGGCCTGGTCTCGCTCGCACGCGCCGATCTCGTCGGCGCGATGGATCCCGACATGGTGACCCGCTCCGAGGCCCGCGACGCGTTCAGCTCCTACAACTTCATCGAGCGCCACGACGTCAAGGACCCTTGGGAACGCTGACGGCTCACCAGAGCAGCCTCACGCCGAGGGCGCCGGCGACGAGCGACGCTGCGACGATCACCACCGCGACCAGCGCAGCAACGAACGTCCCGCGTGGCCCGTGCCCGTCGAGCGACAACCGCCGGCCAACGCGGAGAGAGAATCCATCTCGTTCCTTCATCGGCCATGATCTACAGGACCACCCCGGCTGGCTCCTAATTCGCCTCTGGCGACGCTCGCGATCGCGACCACTTCCGCCACCGCGACACTTCACCAGCTCGCGCGCCGTCGCCGGCGACGTTCGCCGCTCGACGGAGACTCGCGCGCCCAGGCGCCGTGCCGTGCGCCTGCCACGCCGACGCTGGCGAGACGTCCCGACCCACGAAGCCAGCGCGGACGGCCGCCGCCACCGCGCGCTCGTGAACTCGGTACCAGCTCGCCAGCTCGCCGACGCGTTGCCCTCGGCCGCGGTTCGTCTTGCTATCTCGCCACCCGACCGCCAGCCGCGCCCACTCGGCCCGGAGCTCGCGCGCGCGCCGCGCGTGCCCCAGCACCACCCACAGCGCGCGCAACCGTTCGATCGTCGGCTCGGCGATCGCGTCGCCCATGCGGCACACCAGCCGTTGCAGCTCGCGATCGTCGCGCGGCGCCTCGATGTCGGCGACCAGCAGCGCAACCGCCTCGCGGAACGTCATGCGCCCAGCGTCGCACGTGCCCCCGATCCTGGATCGTACGACCAAGCGCACGCCGACCCGCGCCCCATCGGCCGCGCGAAAAACGCGAAGTTGAGTCGAATCGATCGCTTCTGAATTCGATCTTGCGCCAATCCCGCTCGATCAGGCAGAGACTGGACGATGAAGGACCCAACTCCCCCCGAGCGGTTTTCCCTGCGCGTCGGCCGCCTCTCGTTGTCGGCCGCCGGGCCGCGCACTGGCGTCGCCGGCCTCTTGCTCCTGGCGGCCGTTGTCCTCGCCGCGATCGCCGGCGCACTCGTCGTGCAGCTCTGACCATGCGCCGGCACCGTTCCCAACCAGCTCGGCGACGAGCCGCAACGCCCGGGGTCTCGCCGCCGCCGGCGCGGCGCGCGAACCTCGAGATCGCCGCGCGCGGCCGAGGGGCTAGGAAGACCGGCCGCGCGCCGCCCGGCGAGCTCGACCAGGAGCAGGACCTCCACGGCGCCGCCGACCCGGCCGGGCTTCCTTGCCACGAGGCCGCGCGCGGCGATCTCGAGGTTCGCGCGCCGCGCCGGCGGCCCCGCGAGGAGAGGGCAGGGCGGGCACCAGCTCGCCGCCGTTCGCCCAGGTCGCCGACAACCCGCCGCCGAGCGCGCGGCGGTAGCTCTCGCTCACCGCGCCGAGGCCCGGCTCCGCGTAGACCTGCGTCGTCTTGATGTCCTCGTGCCCGAGGAACAAACGAACCTGATCGATCGGCATCCCGCGATCGAGCAGGTGTTGGGCGACGGTGTGCCGCAGCAGATGCGGGTAGACGCGATGGACGATCCCGGCCTTGCCGGCGACCTCGCGCACGATCTGTTGCACGCGCCGCGTGCTGTAGCGACCGGCCGCGCGCGACTCGAACAGCCAACCGGCGCGGCGCGAGCCGAGGTGCGTCCGCAGCTCGTGCGCCAGCTCGGGAAGGATCGGCACCGTGCGCACCTTGCCGCCCTTGCCCTTGCGGATCCGGATCCGCGCTTGCTCGACGTCGAGATCCTCCGCGCGCAGATGAACAAACTCGTTCACGCGCGCACCGCTCAGGAGAAGCGTCTTGACCAGGAGGCCGCGCGCACGAGTGTCACCGCCCCGCGCGCTCGCCGTTCGATAGGCCGCCGCGATCAACCGATTGGCGTCCGCCGGCGACAGCCGCGGCGGAGCTCCACGGCGCGCGGCCGGCTTGGTCAGCTCGAGCCGCTCGCGTACCAGCTTGCCGACCGCGATCGCCTGGTCATAGGTCAGGTGCGCGCGGCGCCACAGGCGCTCGGTCGCGCGCGCGATCGCCATGAACACGCCCGGCTCGCCGAGCGCCGCGCCGCCGGCGTCGTCGTCGCGCCGCCGCCGCCGCGCGCGCGGCGCCTGCACGCCGGCCAGGACGAGCCGTTGTTGGTAGGGCAGGGTGGCTGACGTCGCGCCCGGCGCCGCGTGTAGCGCGCCGCGCGCGTCGCGCTCGATCAGCGCGGCGCTCGCCGGCGCGCGCAACGCCGCCGCCAGCGCGCGCGGCGTGGTCGCCAGGTGCGCCGCCAGCTCGGCCGCCGATCGCGGGCGCTCGATGAGCGCGGCCACCGCGGCGACGCCCAGGGCGCGGCGCGGGCCTGATTTCGCAGTTGCAAACGCGGAGCGCAATTCGCGGCGATTCGGCACGCCCCGAGCCTACGCGACCCGGCCGCGGGCCCGGCGAGATTTCGCACTTCACCCCTTCTGCGAAATCACGCGCTCGACGAGCGCGCCTACGGGCGGTTGACCAGGACGAGCGGCGGCGCCGCAAGCGTCCCGTTGCTCCAGCCATGGAGCAGATCGCGCAAGCGGTCGCCGCTTCCCGCGTAGGCTCCCGCCGGGAGCAGGTTCAACGCCCGCGCGAGTCGGGCGAGGCCCTCGCGGCCCAGCACGATCGACGTGCGCGCCGCGAGCCACCCCGACACCACATCGGCGAGGCGCTCGTGCAGCTCGGCCGCGATCGTCTCGCCGGCCGCTTGCTTCGACCAGAGGTAGTGATGCGCGACCTCGTGCCCGGTCACCGCCAGCACCTCGAAGTGGCCGAGCGTCGCGAGGAAGATGTGCGACCACTCGATGCGCGCCCCGCGCTCGTCGCGCACCGCTCGTGCGTTGGCGATCGCCGGGTTCACCATAACCGGCATCGAGGGCAGCTTGAGCGAGAGGCATGCGAGCCTCGCGTAGTCCGACGACGTCTCCAGCGACATGGTACCCCTACCGCCGCCGCCGCCGCGCGCGCCGTCGCGTCGGCTGCGGGCGCGACGCGTCCGAGATGAACGCACCCAGGATGAACCAGCCGAGCGCCTTGCCGTACTCGGCGTTTCGCAGGCTGCCCACGAAATTCTCCACGGCGATGTCCACCGCGTTCGGAGCCGGAGGCGCCGCCGCGCGCGGGGCCGCCTTGCGGCTGACCTTGGGGGCGACCGGAGCGGCGGCACGCGTCGTCCGGACCTTCTTCCTCGCGCGCGTCGCCGGCCGCGCCTTCGTCGCCGAGGCCGCCGCAGCCGCCGCTACCGCGGCCAGGTAGCGCCGCCGCGCGGCATCGTAGGCCGCGCGCGTCCGCGGATCGCCAAGGACCTCCCACGCGCGATTCAGCGCCGCCGCCGTCGCCGTGTTGCCCGTCGCCTTGTCGGGGTGCGCGTGCAGGATCCGCGCGCGGTACGCCGCCTTGATCGCGGCGGGCGGCGCCGTGTCGGGCACGCCGAGCAGGACGTAGTAGTCCTCGTGCGGATCGTAGTTCACCGCGCTTCCGAGTAACCACGGCCCTCGGCCGCGTCAAGGCTCGCAGCGTGCGCCGGCCACTGAAAAAAGGGCTTCCCACACGCGCGACGGCTCCCGCAGCATGGTCACCATGACCACCATCACCGATCGCATCGCCAACCGTCTCGACGACGATCTCGCCCTGCTTCGCCTCGCTGGCGCGTGCCCGCTCCATCCGCGCGCGCAGCTCACCGTGTCGCGCGACCTCCTCGGCCAGCGCCCGCCCGAGGTGAAGTGCGCGCACTGCGGTCGCGTGCTCTACCGCGCCTAGCGCCTGGCTCCGTCGCGGAACTTGTCGAGCCACGCTCGATGCAGATCCGGCGGGTCGCCTAGATGCCGCTCCCACATCTCGCGCTTGAGCGCGTCGACGGCATCGGCGTAGTAGTCCGGAACGTGAACGGTGAACGGTGACCACGTGGTGCCCGTCGGCGCCGAGAAGCGCGCCGACCGCCAGCCGCAATCGCAGCCGACCTGCAACACCTCCACGCGGCGATCGCCGTCGTCGTGCGGATAGGCGAGTCGGCGCATGTGGCCCTCGGCCGCGAGTCCGCGCTCGTCGTCCTTGACGAGCCCGATCAGGTAGCCCTCGTGCCCCGGGTGATTACTGCTGAACAGTCCCATGGCTCCATCCCCTCCCGCTACGCGTCGCTCTCGTCGTCGTACAACCGCTCGAAGGTCTCCGGGTCGACCTGACCGCCGTCGGTGTCGAGCAACCACGACCATCGCGAGCGGGCGATCTCGGGCTTGTCGAGCGCGAGCGCGATCATCGCGTCGCCATCGTCGGCCCAGCCGCACTCTGCTTGTAGCTCCACGGACCACGCGTGTTGATCGGCCTCGCGCATCACCGACCGGCCGAGTTGCGCCAAGTCAGCAACGACGCCGCCGGCCTTCGCGCGTTCCTCCCACGCATCCCACGCGAACCGATGCGGCGCCTGCAGGTGGCGACGGTAGCGGAACGTGTGCTCGCGGATCCCGTCGGCATCGACGAGGCCGCCGCGCTGCTCGGCCCACTCCCACATCTTCTTCTGATCGTCCGTCATGCGGTTGCCTCCCGTGTGAGCGTACCAAGACCGTGTGAGCTATCGAGACCAGTCCGCGCCGGCGAGCGGTTTCGCTCCAACCGCGACCGCCGCCAGCTCGCCGCCGCGCGCGGCCGGCGCCGCGCCGTGCCGGCCAGGCGCGAGCGGGCCCGGCGCCGCAGTGGATCGTACGATCGAGCCGTCGATCTCCAGCCGCACCGACGGCCATCCGATCGTCTCGTCGGTCGGCACGTACGCGTTGCCTTCCTTGTCGTCCACCTCGAGATCGGCCACCTCGAGATCGGCCGTCGCCGGCGACCGCAACGGCCGCGGCAGCCGATGCACGCTGATGTGGCTTGCGGTCCGCGGGTCCCAACCGGCACGCGCGAGCAGCCCGCACAGCCGACAGAAGCTCGACCCCCACCAGCCATACTCGCGCTCGGCGATCGTCCGCGCCTCGTGGATGCGCAGGTCGCGCGCGTCATGCACGACTAGGTGCGCGCCGCACCCGTCGCAGTCGAAGCGAAACGCCCGGCGCTCGCTCATGACTGCCCCCGCGCGCGAACTCGCCGGCGACGTCGCCGCTTCCGTGCCGGGGACACGTCCGCGAAGCGCAGCGCCGCGGCGTCGAGCTCGGCCAGCGCCCTCATCACCTCGCCGCCGTGCTCGACCGGCTCCACGGCGCAACCGTCGAGCGCCACCGAGAAGCGCCGCGCCGCCGCGAACAGGCGCAGCTCGGCGCGGCGGATGCGCGCCGCGCGCCGCGCCGCCGCTCGATCGGACCGGCGACTCACGCGGCCCTCGCGAGCGCGGCGCCGTCGTCGCCGGCGAGCACAGCATCGAGGAACGGCACGAGGTGCTCGCGCGCCATCAACGGGAGGCTGCTGTCGATCGAGTCCGCGCCGATCGCGCGCGCCCAGCGCACGCGCGCGGCGACGCCGACGCGGCCGACGTGACAGGCCATGCCGCGATCGTGCGCGTACCGCACCCACGCCGGCGCCGTCGCGAGCTTCCACTCCAGATCGCCGCCGACGAAGATCCCGCGGTAGCTGAACCGTTCCAGGTGCCGGGACACGTCGCCCTCGCTCATGCCGTTCTGCACCGCGAGATAGGCCGGGCACTCGTCGGGCACCATGTCGCGCCAGAAGGCCGACACATCGAGCGACGCCAGCCCGCCGGCCACCAGGTCGGGCACGACGACGAAGTCCGGACGCATCGCGCGATCCCGCATCCGCCACATGTCGCGCGCCCAGCGCGTGCAGTCGAACGGGCGGCCCGCCGCGAAGTCGCGCCATGCGCCGTTGTCATGGAAGAACGGCCGCCGCCGCGGGTCCAACTCGCCGCGCACCGTACACTCGCCGATGCCGGCGCGCACCAGCTCGCGCGCGAGCGCCGCCGAGCGCGTCTGCCCGACGTAGGCCCTCACGCCGCCCTCCGGATCGCGTCGCCGGCGCCGCCGTCGTCACCGTCCGCGCTCGTCATGTCCTCGCGACAGTCGCCGCACATGAGCGCGAGCCCCGGCTTGCCCCAAGCATTCGCGCCACAGTCGGGGCAGGTGTACTTGACCTTCGAGACCGGCCGCGGCTTGGCCTTCCCCCTGCCGTTCCCCGTCGGCTCCCAGCACAGCCAGGGCAGGAGATGCTCGCGCGGCATCGCCTCGAACGCGCGCGCGAACGCGCCGCCCTCGTCGATGTAGTGCGAGACGCGATAGCCCGTGCGCGCGCCGCCGGGCGCCGCCGTCGCCGACGGTACCAGCCCGATCTCGTCCATCTTCGCCGCCCACTCCTCGTTGTGGTAGCCGCGCCGCGACGGCTTCCCGTACTCCTGCTGCCAGCAGTGCGCCATCTCATGCACGAGCGTCGAGACCACCGCGCGCGCGTCGCGGGCCTTCAGGTGCGACGGGTTCAGGCTGATCTCGTGCGTGACTTGCTCTCCCGCCTCCCAGCGATCCGGCGCGAAGAAGCCGTAGCTATTCGCGTGGCGCGAGAAGTTCAGGATCACCGGCTTGAGCGCGCCGCCGAACAGGCGCGCGTTGAAGTAGTCGTACATCCGCTGGAACGCATCGAACTGCGCCGCCGTCGGGGCCGGCGCCGCCCCCTGGCTCGCCTTGGCCGCTTTCGTCTTCGTCATGCCCCCACAATAGCCACGCCCAGATTTTCGTCAACACAAAAAACACCACATAATCATTTCGGCCGTCGCTTCGACGGCGGGAGCGTCAACGCCCCGGCCCAGCTCGCTTGCTCCCACGCCGCCGGCGCGAGCGCGCGGAAGATCCGATCCTCCTCGACCGTGAGCGCGCGCGTCGCCTGGTCCGCCTCCAGTTGCGCCACCAGGAGCGCGGACCGCTCGTGCTGCTGGAGCATTCGCGCAACCAGCTCGCTCGGGGCGATGCCGGCACGGACCGCGACATCGCAGATTTCAGCCCATCGATCGAGCCCCGATCGCGTCCACTTGCTCTCGTCCTTCTCCTCGAACCCGGCCACCGCGCACGCCGCCACCGACGCGCGCCACCGGGCCCGTTGATCCGTCCCGACACGCACGTGAAACGGCTCTAGCTCGTCGAGCGCGCGCGGCCGACCACGCTTCTTCTTTGGCTCTGTCTGCTTCGTGGTGCTGGCCATCGCTCACCACTAGCGATTTTTTGTGTAGACGGCAAGGAACACGGAAGGAATGTGGGCCCTTGGGTGGTACGATCCGGCGTCCGTGATGTCGATCGCGGCGACGCGGGTTAACCTGCGCGCGCGTTCTGCTCTCGATGTAAACGCTGGCGCTGGATCGTACGACCCATCACGGTAGCGCCACTTTTCGAGCATCATCGCTGGTCTCTCGCGCTACCGTGGACGACGGCATCACCTCGGCCATGAACTGTTGGCGGCTTGGGCCTGGGCCGCACACCAAAACTCGACCACGATCGCGCCCTCACGCGTTGCCGCCTCTGGAGCCTCGATGCAGATCCATCACGCCGCTTTCGCACTTGCTGCCGCTGCGCTTTCCTTCGGCTGTTCCGATCGTCCGTCGATCGTCGGGTGCGCTGACGGCACGGTTTGTACGCTGTTTCCCGGCGGGCAGTGTCTCCCGGCGCCCGTTGGGTTCGACGTGTGCGCCTATCCTGACACCGAGTGCCCCTCGGGTTTCAGTTGGAGTCCGCAGGCCGGTGACTTGGCTGGCGAGTGCGTGCCCAACGCCGATGTTGATGCAGGCACCGACGCCAATACGAGTATTGACGGAGCCAACGTCGGGTGCCCAGCTCGGATCGCGTTCACGGACGGCGCGACCAACGCGCTCGAGGTCTACAGCGCGAACCCGGACGGCACCGGCGTAACGAACCTCTCTGCGAACGCCAGCAACGACGCCCGGCCTCATTGGTCGACGACCGGAGACCTCGTCGCCTTCGAGTCGAACCGAACCGGCAACTACGAAATCTTCACCGTCGCGGCCGGCGGATCGATCCCTCGCAACATCACGCAGCACCCCGACATCGACCAGCGCCCGGCGATTTCTC
>JABTUF010000010.1 GCA_015075645.1 Burkholderiales bacterium
AGGGCAGCGGCTGGTACGCCACGGATTTCAGGAATTCGGGCAAGAGCGGGTCGGCGGCCGGCGGGACATCCGACGCGAAGGGCGAATCGAAATCCGACGCGAAGACCGACGCAAAGACCGAATCGAAGCCCGGGTCGAAATCGGAATCCGGAACGGAATCCGGATCGGCGTCGAAATCCGGCGCGGATTCGGGGTCGGCGGGCAAGGGCACCACGTCCGTCTCGACCCCCTGAGGCGCCGGCCCGCGGCGGCTGACCCCGGCCCGCCGGTCCGGGCCTCCGTCGGGGCGCGGCGCCTGCTGCGCCCCAGCAACTCCCCGACAAGCGAGCGACGCGCGTGAAAAAATACCTCATCACCGGCCTGCTGATCTGGATCCCGCTCGTCATCACGATCTGGGTGCTGAAGCTGGTCGTCGACACGCTCGACCAGTCGCTGCTGCTCTTGCCGCAGGAGTTCCGCACCGAGGCCTGGCTGGGCATCCACATTCCCGGCATGGGCGTGATCATGACGCTGGTCATCGTCTTCCTGACCGGCCTGTTCGCGACCAACCTGATCGGCGCGCGCCTGGTGCAGTTATGGCATTTCGTCCTGAACCGCATCCCGGTCGTGAGTTCGGTCTACTCGAGCGTCAAGCAGATCTCCGACACGCTGTTTTCCTCGAGTGGTCAGGCATTCCGCAAGGCGCTGCTGGTGCAATGGCCGCGCGAGGGCATGTGGACCATCGCATTCCTCACCGGCGTCCCCGGCGGCGACGTGAGCAACCATCTGAAGGGCGATTACGTGAGCCTGTACGTGCCCACGACGCCGAACCCGACCGGCGGCTACTTCCTGATGCTGCCGCGCTCGCGCATCCGCGAACTCGACATGACGGTGGACGAGGCGCTCAAGTACATCATCTCGATGGGCGTCGTGGGGCCGAAGGGCAACGGGACGCCTCCGCCCGAGTCGGCGCCACCGCGTCCCGCGGACGCAGGCCGCCCCGTCGCCTCCCGAAATTGACCGGACCGGCGCGACGCGAGGCGTTCCCGCCGGGGCCGCCTCGCGCGCGGCCGGTCCGCCCCCGCACCCGATCCCGACGAAACGACACCGGAGTTCCGACGTGAAACGCACCGACTACTGCGGCCGCATCGACCGCCGCTTTCTCGCCCAGGCCGTGACGATCGCCGGCTGGGTCCACCGCCGCCGCGACCACGGCGGCGTCATCTTCGTCGATCTGCGCGACCGCGAGGGACTCGTGCAGGTCGTCTGCGACCCCGACCGCGCCGCGACCTTCGCGACCGCCGAGAAGCTCCGCAACGAGTTCTGCGTGCGCGTGACCGGCCTCGTGCGCGCGCGGCCCGAAGGCACCGTCAACCCGAACCTCGTGTCCGGCGAGATCGAGGTGCTCGCGCACGAGATCGAGATCCTGAACGCGTCGGCCACGCCGCCCTTCCAACTCGACGACGACAACCTCTCCGAGACGGTCCGCCTCGAGCACCGCGTGCTCGACCTGCGGCGGCCGGCGATGCAGAGGAACCTGATGGTCCGTTACAAGGCGGCGATGTCGGCGCGCCGGTATCTCGACGAACAGGGCTTCGTCGACATCGAGACGCCGTTCCTCTACAAGTCGACGCCGGAGGGCGCGCGCGAGTTCCTCGTGCCCTCGCGCATCCACCACGGCCAGTTCTACGCGCTGCCGCAGTCGCCGCAGCTCTTCAAGCAGATGCTGATGATCGCGGGCTTCGACCGCTACTACCAGGTCGTCAAGTGCTTCCGCGACGAGGACCTGCGTGCCGACCGGCAGCCCGAGTTCACGCAGATCGACATCGAGACCTCGTTCCTCGACGAGGACGAGATCCGTCCGATCATGGAGGACCTGGTGCGCCGGATGTTCCGCGACGCGCTGGGCGAGGAGCTGCCGCACCCGTTCCCGGTGATGAGCTTCGCCGACGCGATGCGCGACTACGGTTCGGACAAGCCGGACCTCCGCGTTCCCCTCGTGCTCACCGAACTCACCGACCTCATGAAAGGCGTCGACTTCAAGGTGTTCCGCGGCGCCGCGGATCTCGCGAACGGCCGCGTCGCCGCGCTTCGCGTCCCCGGCGGCGGCGCGCTCACGCGCAAGGAGATCGACGATTACACGGCGTTCGTCGCGATCTACGGCGCGAAGGGGCTCGCCTACATCAAGGTGAACGACGCCTCGAAGCCGAACGAAGCGGGCCTGCAGTCCCCGATCGTGAAGTTCCTGCCCGAGGCGGTGTTGCGCGAAGTCCTCGGAAGGACCGGCGCGAAGGACGGCGACCTCGTCTTCTTCGGCGCGGACAGGGCGAAGGTGGTGAACGACGCGCTCGGCGCGCTCCGCGCGAAGATCGGGCACGACCGCGGCCTCGCCGAAGGCCGCTGGAAGCCGCTGTGGGTCGTCGATTTCCCGATGTTCGAGCAGGACGACGAGACCGGGGCGTGGGCGGCGCGCCACCATCCGTTCACCGCACCGAAGGACGGCCACGAGAACCGCTTCCAGGACGATCCGGCCGGAGCCCTCTCCAAGGCCTACGACGTCGTGCTGAACGGCTGGGAGATCGGCGGCGGCTCGGTGCGCATCCACCGGCCCGAGGTGCAGGCGAAGGTATTCGAGGCGTTGCGGATCAGCCCGGAGGACCAGCGGCGCAAGTTCGGATTCCTGCTCGACGCGCTCGCGCACGGCGCGCCGCCGCACGGCGGGATCGCGTTCGGCCTCGACCGCATCGCGACCCTGATGTGCGGCGCCGAATCGATCCGCGAGGTGATCGCGTTCCCGAAGACACAGCGCGGGCAGGACCTTCTGGTCGACGCGCCTTCGGCCGCGACCGAGCAGCAACTGCGCGATCTGCACATCGAGGTCCGGCCCTCCGACGCGATCAAACCGTAGGTTCCGGCACGCTCCGGGGCAGCGCGTGCGCTACACTTTCCGCATGGCGCCCCGTTCGCTGCTGCGCGGGTCCTCCGCGGCCGCTTTCGCGGCGCTGGCGGTCGTCGTCCTGGCGACCTCCGCCTGCGCGCGGACCTCGGACGGCACCGTATCCAGGGCCGCGCTGCCGAAGGAGGCGCGCGACACGCTGGCGAACGTCCGGCGCGGTCCGCCGTTTCCCTACGAGCGCGACGGGATCGCGTTCGGCAATCGCGAGCGCCTGCTGCCCGCCGAGCCCCGCGACTACTACCGCGAATACACGGTGCGCACGCCCGGCGAGCGCACGCGCGGCGCGAGACGCATCGTGTGCGGCGGCAAGCCCACCGAGCCCGATGCCTGCTGGTATTCGGACGACCACTACCAGTCGTTCCGGAAGATCGTCGAATGAAGGCGCCTGATCTCGCCCGGGTCGAGGACTGCGGACTGCGCGACTGGAAAGGTGCGGTCGAGCCGCTCGAGGCCGCCGCCGTCCACGCCGGGCTCGCTTTCGCGGCGGTCGACCTCGCGAAGGCGAAGGACAAGGCGACGCTCTTCGCCGAACTCGACCGTGCGCTCGCGTTGCCCGAACACTTCGGCCACAACTGGGATGCGCTCGCCGACGTCCTCGAGGACCGCGACTGGCTCGGCAAGCGCGGCCGCGCCGTCGTGCTGGTGCACGCGGTCGCCCACCGCAAGGACCATCCGACCGACGCTCGCATGCTCGTCGAGATCCTGGGAGAGGCCAGCGAGTTCTGGCAGGAGCGCCACGTCCCGTTCTGGGTCTTCGTCGTTGGCTGATCGCCCGCTCCCCTCGTCGGGCACCGCCCCGGCACCCGCCGCTCGCGCCGAGCGAGCGCCGGACGCCCGGGGCAGCAAACAACCCGTTTCGACGCTGGTGCTCGTTTACACGCCGAGCCTCGAGGTGCTGCTGCTCGAACGCGCGGATTTTCCCGGCTACTGGCAGTCGGTGACCGGCAGCCGGGAGGACGCCGAGACGCTCGAAGCGACGGCGACGCGCGAACTCGCCGAGGAGACCGGCATCGACGCCGCGGCGTTCGGCGGCGTCAGCGACTGGCACATGACCAACGTCTTCGAGATCTACCCGAAATGGCGCGCGCGCTTCGCCCCCGGCGTCACGCACAATGCGGAGCACGTCTACGCGCTCGGCGTGCCGGGTCCGGTGCCGGTGCGACTCCAACCGCGCGAGCATCTGGCGCACGCGTGGCTGCCGTGGCGGACGGCCGCGGAGCGCGTGTTCTCGTGGTCCAACCGCGCCGCGATCCTGGCGTTGCCGTCGCGCGCATCGAGGAGTGATCGATGAATCGACGCAACATCGCCCTGAAGACGCTCGCCTTCCTGTGCGTCGTTCCCGCCGCGGTCACGCACGCGCAGGACGGGCAGCCGGCCCCGGTCCCGGTGGTGACCGTCAGCGCCTCGTCGACGACGACCGTACCCAACGACCGGCTGCACGCGTGGCTGCGCGCGGAGGCCGAGAACCCGAGCGCGGCCGCCGCCGCCGCCGAGGTGAACGCCCGCGTCGCGCGGGTGCTCGCGAAGCTGAAAGCGCTGCCCGACGCGCAGGTTTCGACATCCGGATACACGTCGCAGCAGGTGGTCGAGAAGGGCAAGCCCGCGCGCTGGCGCATCGTGCAGACCATCAAGGTCGAGGGCCGCGACTTCGCGGCGATCGGCGACGCGGTCGCGCGCGTGCAGGCCGAGGACGGCGCGCTGCTGTCGGGCATCTCGTTCGGCGTTTCGGACGAACTTCGGCGCCGCACGCAGGACGCGATCACCGAGCAGGCGATCGCCGCGTGGCGCGCGCGCGCGCAGGCGGCGGCGCACGGCTTCGGCATCGCGGGATGGCGGGCCGGCCGCATCACGATCCAGGCCGGCGACCCGGTGCGGCCGTATCCGATGATGGCCCGCGGTGACATGGCGATGGCGGCGGCCGCGCCGGCGCCGGTGCCGCTCGAAGCCGGAACGACCGAGGTGAGCGTCTCGGTCAGCGGCGAGGCGATCCTCGACGGCGCGCGGGCGGCGGGACGCTGAACCCGGGGCAGCTTCCGGGCTCCGACGCCTCCGGCAGCACATTGGAAAGGGCGCACCGCTTGCGCGGCGCGCCCTGCTTGCGATACGACACCGACCGGTCCCTGGTCGAACTCTGCCGCGCCCGAAGGGCCGCCCCGTGGTCGAACCGCGGGCGCCGTGCCCCCTTGGGGGGAAGCGCGCTCGCGCGCGCTTCGGGGGGACGTCAGCCCGCCGGCGCGGCGGCCTTCTGCGCGTCCTCTTCCGCGGCCGCCTTCATCGACAGGCGCACTCGGCCCTTGTCGTCGGCCTCGATGACCTTGACCCGGATGACCTGGCCTTCCTTCAGGTAGTCGGAGACCTGGTTCACCCGCTCCTTCGCGATCTGCGAGATGTGCAGCAGGCCGTCCTTGCCCGGGATCAGCTGCACGATCGCGCCGAAGTCGAGCAGCCGCAGCACCGGGCCCTCGTAGATCTTGCCGACCTCGACCTCGGCCGTGATCTGCTCGATGCGCGCGCGCGCCGTGTTGCACGCGTCCGCGTTGACCGACGCGATCGTCACCGTGCCGTCGTCCTGGATGTCGATCGTGCAGCCGGTCTCCTCGGTCAGCGCGCGGATGACGCTGCCGCCCTTGCCGATGACGTCGCGGATCTTCTCCGGGTTGATCTTGAACGTGAACATGCGCGGCGCGTGCTGCGAGATCTCGGTGCGCGCGTGCGGCAGCGCCTGCTGCATGATGCCGAGGATGTGCATCCGGCCCTCGCGCGCCTGCGAGAGCGCGACCGCCATGATCTCCTTCGTGATGCCCTGGATCTTGATGTCCATCTGCAGGGCGGTCACGCCGCGGTCGGTGCCCGCGACCTTGAAGTCCATGTCGCCCAGGTGGTCCTCGTCGCCGAGGATGTCGGTCAGCACCGCGAAACGGTTGCCCTCCTTGATGAGGCCCATCGCGATGCCGGCGACGTGCGCCTTGGTCGGCACGCCCGCGTCCATCATCGCGAGGCTGCCGCCGCACACCGAGGCCATCGACGAGCTGCCGTTGCTCTCGGTGATCTCGGAGACGAGGCGCATCGAGTAGGCGAACTCCTCGGCCGAGGGCATCACGGCGGCCAGCGCGCGCTTCGCGAGGCGACCATGGCCGATCTCGCGCCGCTTCGGGCTGCCGACGCGGCCGGTCTCGCCGGTCGCGTAGGGCGGCATGTTGTAGTGGAGCATGAAGCGCTCGCGGTACTCGCCCATCAGCGCGTCGACGATCTGCTCGTCGCGCGCGGTGCCGAGCGTCGCGACGACGAGCGCCTGCGTCTCGCCGCGCGTGAACAGCGCGGAGCCGTGCGTGCGCGGCAGGACGCCGGTGCGGATCGCGATCGGACGCACGGTGCGCGTGTCGCGGCCGTCGATGCGCGGCTCGCCGGCGAGGATCTGCTGGCGGACCGTCTTCGCCTCGAGTTCGAACATCAGGTCGCCGACGGTGCGGCGCTCGTCGGGCGTCGCCTCGGGCGAGAGCACCTCGGAGTCGACCTTCGCCGCGATCTCCTTGAGCCGCTGCGAGCGCTGCTGCTTGCTGCGCATCTGGTAGGCGGCGCGGATGTCGGCCCCGATCGCCGCCTCGACCTTCGCGACCAGCGCCTCGTCGCGCGCGGGCGGCGTGAAGTCCCACATCGGCTTGCCGGCCTCCTCGACGATCGCGTGGATCAGGTCGATGACCGCCTGCTGTTGCTGGTGGCCGAACACGACCGCGCCCAGCATCACCTCCTCGCTGAGTTCCTTCGCCTCGGACTCGACCATCAGCACGGCCGCCTCGGTGCCGGCCACCACGAGGTCGAGCGCTCCGGTGGCGAGTTCGGTCTTGGTCGGGTTGAGCACGTACTGGCCGTCGATCCAGCCCACGCGCGCGGCGCCGATCGGGCCGTTGAACGGAATGCCCGAGAGCGCGAGCGCGGCCGAGGCGCCGATCATGGCCGGAATGTCGGGATCGACTTCCGGATTGACCGAGACCACGGTGGCGATGATCTGCACGTCGTTGTAGAAGCCGTCCGGGAACAGCGGCCGGATCGGCCGGTCGATGAGACGCGAGGTCAGCGTCTCCTTCTCCGATGGGCGCCCCTCGCGACGGAAGAAGCCGCCGGGGATCTTGCCCGCGGCGAAGGTCTTCTCCTGGTAGTCGACGGTCAGCGGGAAGAAGTTCTGGCCCGGCTTCGGCGACTTCGCGGCCACCGCGGTCACGAGGACGACCGAGTCGTCGAGGCTCACGAGCGCGGCGCCGCCCGCCTGACGGGCGATCTCGCCGGTTTCGATGGTGAGCGTGTGGCGGCCGTATTGGATCGATTTCTTGACGTGCTTGAACATGGATGGGGTCCCGAAACGACGATGGCCGCGTACCGCGCGGCCATCGAGGGTGAAAACTCAGCTCGCGGCGAACGGTCGCCGCAGCGTGGCGTCGGCAGCGATGCGCACCGGCGTGAAGCCTGCCGCGCTCACTTGCGCAGCCCGAGCTTCTCGATCAACGTCTTGTAGCCGTCGGCGTTCCGGCGCTTCAGGTAGTCGAGGAGCTTGCGCCGGCGCGACACCATGCGCAGCAGCCCGCGGCGCGAATGGTGGTCCTTGACGTGGTCCTTGAAATGATCGGTGAGCCCGTTGATGCGGGCGGTGAGGAGCGCGATCTGGACTTCGGGAGAACCGGTGTCGCCCTTGGCGCGCTGGTTCTCCGCGATGACCTTCGCCTTGTCGGCGGTGGTGACGGACATGGTTTCGATCCTGACTTAAGGGCCCTCGGCGGGCCGTGGACAATTCGTGCAGCCGGCCCGGGCAGGATCCCAGGCGCGACGCCCGTACGGGGTGGTGCACTCCCCGCCCGGGCGGCGCCAATGCGCGTTTGTGCCCAAGCGGCGGAATCGTGGATTCTAGCACGAAAACTACTGGAATTTCAACCACTCACGCACCCGGCACCAGCACGCGGGCCGGGTGCGCCCAGCCCGAGCGCACGTCAGCGAGACCGAGGAGCGTCGAGCCGGCGAAGACCGCCACCCGCCCGTCGGAAGCGCGGGGTGCGGGCGCAGCGCCACCGTGGCTGAACCGTGCCGCGTCGGGACCCTGCAGGTCGACGCGCGGCAGCGAACCGACCAGCACGTCGGGGGGAAGCAGCAGTGTGTCGCGCTCCGCCTCCGTCATCGCCTCGAGTCGTTCGAGCGCGACCGCCGAGGAGACGGCGAATCCGCCGGTCGCCGTGCGGCGCAGCGCAGCCAGATGGGCGCACGAGTCCGCCGCGTCGCCCAGGTCCTCGGCGAGCACCCGGATGTAGGTGCCCTTGCTGCATGCGACCTCGACGGTGAGATCGGGAGACTGCCAATCGCGGATCGCGAACGCGTGGATCACGACCTCGCGCGCGGTCCGCGGGACTTCGACGCCGGCGCGGGTCCAGTCGTAGTAGGCGCGTCCCTGGTGCTTGAGGGCGGCGTGCCTCGGCGGCGTCTGGCGGATCGTGCCGGTGAAACGGGGCAGCAGCGCGTCGATCACCGCCCGATCCTGCGGCACCCCCGCCGTGCGCACGATCGCGCCTTCCGCGTCGCCGGTGTCGGTGGCCGCGCCGAAACGCACGACCGCCTCGTAGCGCTTGGGAGCGTCGAGCAGCGCGTGGGCGAGCTTCGTCGCCTCGCCGAACGCGATCGGCAACAGGCCGGTGGCGAGCGGGTCGAGCGTGCCGGTGTGGCCCGCCTTCTGCGCGCGGTAGAGGCGCTTCGCGCATTGCAGCGCCGCGTTCGACGTGAGCCCGGCGGGCTTGTCGACGAGCAGGACGCCGTCGACGCGACGGCGTGGAACGCGCGCCGTCACGAGCCGCGCTTGCGGTCCTCGGCGAGCGCGCGGTCGATGAGCCGCGAGAGCTCCATCCCCGCCTCGATCGAGTCGTCGTAGACGAACGCGAGCTGCGGCACCGTGTAGAGGGAGAGCCGGCGCGCGAGTTCGCTGCGCAGGAATCCGGCGGTGCGGGAGAGTGCGGCGACCGTCTCGGCGGCGTGGTCGCGGCCGGCGAGATCGGTCACGAGCACCTTCGCGTGCGACAGGTCGGACGTGACCTCGACATGCGTCACCGTCACGCGGCCGACGCGCGGGTCCTTGACCTCGTCGCGCAGGAGCGCCATCAGCTCGCGCTGGATCTCGTCGCCGATGCGGGCGGAGCGGGGCGTGCGGCGTTTCGACATGGCAGGCGAGGCGCGGGGCCGGTCCGGGCGCCCGGCCGGCTCCCCGCGGCAAGCGTCAGAGCGTGCGCGTCACCTCGACGATCTCGTAGCTCTCGAGCTGGTCGGCCTTCTGGATGTCGTTGTAGCCGCGCACCGACAGGCCGCACTCGAAGCCCGCCTTGACCTCGCGCACGTCGTCCTTGAAGCGCTTGAGCGAATCGAGCTCTCCGTCGTGGATCACGACGTTGTCGCGCAGCACACGGATCTTCGAGCCGCGGCGCACGAGGCCCTCGACGACCATGCAGCCCGCGACGGTGCCGACCTTGCTGATGCGGAAGACCTCGCGGACCTCGATCAGTCCGAGCCGGTTCTCCTTCTGCTCCGGCGCAAGCATTCCCGAGAGCGCCGCCTTCACGTCGTCGACCGCGTCGTAGATGATGTCGTAGTAGCGGATCTGGACCCCCGCGCCCTCGGCGAGCTTGCGCGCCTGCGCATCCGCGCGGACATTGAACCCGACGATCACCGCCTTCGAGGCGAGCGCGAGATTGATGTCCGACTCGGTGATGCCGCCGACGCCCGCGTGCACGATGCTGACCTTCACCTCGTCGGTCGAGAGCTTGGTCAGCGCCTGCGACAGGCCCTCGTAGCTGCCCTGCACGTCCGCCTTGATGATGAGCGGCAGCGTCTTCGCGGCGCCCTCGCCCATCTGGTCGAACATGTTCTCGAGCTTCGCGGCCTGCTGCTTCGCGAGCTTGACGTCGCGGAACTTGCCCTGGCGGAACAGCGCGATCTCGCGCGCCTTGCGCTCGTCGCCGAGCGCGATCACGTCCTCGCCGGCGAGCGGCACGTCCGACAGGCCCTGGATCTCGACCGGGATCGCCGGCCCGGCCTCGGTCACCGGCTTGCCGTTCTCGTCGGTCATCGCGCGCACGCGGCCGAACACCGCTCCCGCAAGCACGACGTCGCCGCGCTTCAGCGTGCCGGCGTGCACCAGCACCGTCGCGACCGGGCCGCGGCCCTTGTCGAGCCGCGATTCGATGACGATGCCGCGCGCCGGCGCGTTCTTCGGCGCCTTCAACTCCAGCACCTCGGCCTGCAGCAGGATCGCGTCGAGCAGCGCGTCGATCCCCTGCCCGGTCTTCGCCGACACCGGGATGAACTGGACGTCGCCGCCGAACTCCTCCGGCACGACGCTCTCGGCGACGAGTTCCTGCTTGACGCGCTCGGGATTGGCGTCGCCCTTGTCGATCTTGTTGATCGCGACGACCAGCGGCACGTTGCCCGCCTTCGCGTGGGCGATCGCCTCGCGCGTCTGCGGCATCACGCCGTCGTCGGCCGCGACGACCAGCACGACGATGTCCGTCACCTTCGCGCCCCGCGCGCGCATCGCCGTGAACGCCTCGTGGCCGGGCGTGTCGAGGAAGGTCACCACGCCCTTCGCCGTCTCCACGTGGTAGGCGCCGATGTGCTGCGTGATGCCGCCGGCCTCGCCGGAAGCCACGCGCGCGCGGCGGATCATGTCGAGGAGCGAGGTCTTGCCGTGGTCGACATGGCCCATGACGGTGACGACCGGCGGACGCGGTTCGGCGTCGACCACCTCGCCCTGCTGCGACTCGGCGAGCAGCGCGTCCGGATCGTCGAGCTTCGCGGCCGTCGCCTTGTGCCCCATCTCGGCCGCGACGATCAGCGCGGTCTCCTGGTCGAGCACCTGGTTGATCGTCACCATCATGCCCATCTTCATGAGCACCTTGATGAGTTCGGCGGCCTTGACCGACATCCGGTGCGCGAGATCCGCGACCGTGATCGTCTCGGGCACCGCGATCTCGCGGACGACCGGCGCCGCGGGCGCGGCGCCCTCGCCACCGTCCTCGTCGCGATGGCGCGCGCCGACCTTGGGCTGGCGCCAGCCGGCGCCCGCCGGCGTCGCCGCCGCGTCGCCGCCGCGAAGCTTCAGCGCGCGCTTGCGCGCGGCCTCCTCGGAGAACACCGGTCCGGTCGACTTCTTCGCCGGCTTGTCGCGCCGATCGCCGGGCTTGCCGGCCGGACGGTGCAGCGTGCCTTCCTTCTTCACCGTCGCCGGCGCCTTCGCCTTCGCCTCGGCTTCCGCGGCGGCCTTCGCCGCGGCTTCCGCCGCGACCCGCGCCGCTTCCTCGGCCTTCGCCTTGCGACGCTCGGCCTCCTCCTGCTTGCGCTTCAGGTCCTCCTGCTGGCGCGCGAACAGCGCCTGCTGCTTCTTCGACTCGGCCTCGCGCGCTGCGATCTCCGCGGCGGAGAGCACCGAGGTGGGCGCGAGCGGCGCCACCGCCGGCGGCGGAGCGGCGGCTTCCGGCTCCGGCTCGGCCTCGGGCGCGGGCGCCTCGACCACCGGCTCGACCACCACCGGCGCCTCGACCGGCGCGACCTCGGCGACCGGAACCTCCTCGGCGACCGGCGGCGACGCCTCCTCGACCGCGGGCCCGGCCTCGTTCTCGTCGCGGCGCACCAGCACGCGCTTCTTGCGCACCTCGACCTGGATCGTGCGCGCCTTGCCCGACGCGTCGGGAGCGCGGATCTCGGAGGTCTGCTTGCGCGTGAGCGTAATGCGCTTCTTGGGCTCGCCGGCGGCGCCGTGCTGCTTGCGCAGGTAGTCGAGCAGGCGCGTCTTGTCCTGCTCGGTCAGGTTGTCGCCGGCTCGCTTCGCCGAGACGCCCGCGGCGGCGAGCTGCTCGATGAGCGCGCCCGCCGGCATCTTGAGCTCCGTGGCGAATTGTTCGATCGTCGTCTGGGCCATCCTTGCCTCCTCGCCGTCGCGCCTCTCAGTGCGCGGTCGCGGCGCTCGCCGCGTCGGCAGGCGTGTCGAACCAGTGCGCGCGCGCCTTCATGATCAGCGCCTGCGCCCGTGCCTCGTCGATGCCGGTGATCTCGACCAGTTCGTCGCCGGCGAGGTCGGCCAGCCCGTCGCGGGTCGTGATGCCCGCTGCGGCGAGCTTCGACGCGATCTCGGTGTCCATGCCCTCGAGCGACAGGAGCGCCTCGTCGACGTTCTCGACGCTCTCCTCGCGCACGATCGCCTCGGTCAGGAGCGCGTTGCGGGCGCGGCTGCGAAGCTCGTTCACCGTGTCCTCGTCGAACGCCTCGATCTCCATCATCTCCTGCATCGGGACGTAGGCGACCTCCTCCAGCGTCGTGAACCCCTCGGCCACGAGGATGTCGGCGACCTCCTCGTCGACGTCGAGCTTCTCCATGAACTGGGCGCGCACGCGCGTGGTCTCCTCCTCGCGCTTGCTCTGCGACTCCTCGACGCTCATCAGGTTCAGGTGCCAGCCGGTGAGCTCCGAGGCGAGCCGCACGTTCTGGCCCAGCCGCCCGATCGCGATCGCGAGATTCTCCTCGTCGACGACGACGTCCATCGAGTGCTTGTCCTCGTCGACGACGATGCTCTGCACCTCTGCGGGCGCGAGCGCGTTCACGACGAGCTTCGCCGGGTCGTCGGACCACAGCACGATGTCGACGCGCTCGCCGGCGAGCTCGTTGGTCACCGCGGTCACGCGCGAGCCGCGCATGCCGATGCAGGTGCCCTGCGGGTCGAGGCGCGGGTCGTTCGACTTGACCGCGATCTTCGCCCGGATGCCGGGGTCGCGCGCGGCCGCCTTGATCTCGATGAGACCCTCCTCGATCTCGGGCACTTCGAGCTCGAACAGGCGGGCGATGAACTCCGGCGCGACGCGCGAGAGGATGAGCTGCGGGCCCTTCGCGACGCGGTCGATCTTCATCACGTAGGCGCGCACGCGATCGCCGACGCGCAGCATCTCCTTCTGGATCATCTGGTCGCGCGGGATCACGCCCTCGATGCGCCCCGACTCGACGATCGCGTTGCCGCGCTCGATGCGCTTCACCGTCCCGGTCAGCAGGTTGTCCTCGCGTTCGAGGAAGTCGTTCAGGATCTGCTCGCGCTCGGCGTCGCGGATCTTCTGCAGGATGACCTGCTTCGCGGCCTGCGCGCCGATGCGACCGACCGCCATCGCCTCCAGCGGCTCTTCGACGACGTCGCCCAGCTGCAGGTTCTCGCCCCGCTCCGGCGCGTCGGTGATCGCGATCTGGCGCGACGGCTCCTCGTGCTCCTCGTCGGGCACCACCGTCCAGCGGCGGAACGCCGAGTACTCGCCGGTTTCCCGGTCGATCGCGACGCGCACGTCGACGTCGTTCGGGAACTGCTTCTTGGTCGCGGACGCGAGCGCCATCTCGAGCGCGAGGAACACCGTCTCCTTCGGGACGTTCTTCTCCCGCGACAGCGCATCCACCAGCAGCAACACTTCCTTCCCGCTGTTCATCGTCCTTTTCTCCATTCGATCTTCGGCACCAGCCGCGCGCGCTCGATGCCGTCGAGCGGCACGCGCACCGTCCCGGCGTCCGTTTCCACGAGCGCGTCGGCGCCGTCGAGTCCCGCCAGCACCCCGCGGAGCTTGCGGCTGCCGTTGCGCTTCTCGCGCAGGACGAGGCTCGCCTCGTGGCCGCGGAATCGCTCGTAGTCCGCCGCCGTCTTGAGCGGCCGGTCGAGCCCCGGCGAACTCACTTCCAGCCGGTCGTAGTCGACGTTCTCGACCGCGAAGAGCCGCGTCAGGTGCTGCGAGAGCTTCGCGCAATCCTCGACGTCGACCCCCCCCGCCTTGTCGATGAACACGCGCACGAGCCGGCCCTTGGGAGAGCTCTCCCAGTCCACCAGCTCGTACCCCAGCGGGGGCACGGTGCGCGCGAGCAGTTCGGCCAGGTTCGTCGCCATGCGTGAGGATCCTGCGCCGGCAAAAAAAAATGGGCTGTGCCCAGCCCATTTCTCCCGCCAACGGGGGCAGATTCTACCCCAAAACCGGCCTGTTGGACAGTACTGCGGCACTCCGGTCGGGCGGTCACCCGTCCCGAAACCGGCATTGCTACACTCGCGGTCGACTCCCCGACCCGAGAGGTTCCCATGGCCGACCCGCTGGTCGTCGCGAAAGCCGGCGACACCGAGCTTGCGATCCTGCCCGCGATGTCCAACCGGCACGGGCTCATCACCGGCGCCACCGGCACCGGCAAGACCATCTCGCTGCAGGTCCTGGCCGAGCACTTCTCGCGCATCGGCGTGCCGACGTTCATGGCCGACGTGAAGGGCGACCTGACCGGGATCGCCTTCCCCGGTTCCCTGTCGCCCAAGCTCGAGGATCGGCTGGACAAGCTCGGGCTCCCGGAGCCCACCTGGGGGGAGTCGCCGGTCACGCTGTGGGACGTCTGGGGCGAGCAGGGCCACCCGGTCCGCACCACGGTCTCGGACATGGGGCCGCTCCTGTTCGCCCGCCTGCTCAACCTGAACGAAACCCAGGAAGGCGTCCTCGCGCTCACCTTCAAGGTCGCCGACGACGGCAAGCTGCCGCTGCTCGATCTCAAGGACCTGCGCGCGGTGCTCCAGTACGTCGGGGACAACGCGGCGCAGATCAAGACGCAGTACGGCAACGTCTCGCCCGCCTCGATCGGGGCGATCCAGCGCGGACTGCTGCAACTCGAGGAACAGGGCGGCGACAAGTTCTTCGGCGAGCCGATGCTGAACGTCGACGACCTGATCCAGACCGATGCGAAGGGTCGGGGCCTCGTCAACATCATCGCCGCCGACAAGCTGATGACGGCGCCGCGCCTGTACGCGAGCTTCCTCCTGTGGCTCCTCGCCGACCTCTACGAGAACCTGCCGGAAGTCGGCGACCGCGACAAGCCGAAGCTCGTGTTCTTCTTCGACGAGGCGCACCTCCTGTTCGCCGAGGCGCCGCCCGCGCTGCAGGACAAGATCGAGCAGGTCGTGCGGCTCATCCGCAGCAAGGGCGTCGGCGTGTTCTTCGTCACCCAGAATCCGCTCGACGTGCCCGACAAGGTGCTGGGCCAGCTCGGCAACCGTATCCAGCATGCGCTCCGCGCGTTCACGCCACGCGACCAGAAGGCGGTCAAGTCGGTCGCCGACACGATGCGGCCGAATCCGAAGCTCGACATCGGCAAGGCGATCCTCGAACTCGCGACCGGCGAAGCGCTGGTGTCGTTCCTCGACGCCAAGGGTTCGCCCGGCGTCACCGAGCGCGCGTGGATGTTCGCGCCCGGCTCGCGCATCGGCCCGATCACCGCCGACGAGCGCGCGAAGTTGATCGCCGGCTCGGTCGTCGCCGGCACCTACGACCGGGCCGTCGATCGCGAATCGGCCTACGAGATGCTGAAGGCGCGCATGGGCACCGCCGCGGGCACACCCGCCGCGGGCGAAGCACCGGTCGGGCAGCCCGCGTCCCCCCCGGCGGGCGGTGGCGTCCTCGGCGGACTCTCCGACATCCTGTTCGGCTCGACCGGACCGCGCGGCGGGCGGCGCGACGGCATGGTCGACCTGGTCGCGAAGAGCGCCGCGCGCACGATGGGCTCGTCGATCGCGCGCGAGATCACGCGCGGCGTGCTGGGCTCGCTCCTCGGGGGGGGCCGCAAGCGATGACGCGCGCGATGCGGCTTGCACTCGCATTCGTCGCCGCCGCAACGTTCGCGGCCTGCGGCAGTCCGTCGCGCGAGCCGCTGCCCATCACGCCGCCCGCGGAGGTCGCGAACGCGCCGGTCGCGCGCATTCCCGTTCCGCCCGCGACCGCGCCCGCCGCCGAGCCGGGCGCTTCCGCACAGTCGAGCGCGAGCCCCGCGAACTCGAAGCTCGACCCGGCGACCTTCCCCGCCGGAGCGATCTATGTGTGCGCGAGCGGTCCGGCAACGCAGGTCACGCTGACCGCGATCGCGTTCGACCCGAAGGTCGGCTCGCTCTGCCGCCGCCATCCCGAGATGGGCCCCTGCCAGTACGAACGCAGCATTTGCCGCAAGAGCGGCGGGAAGGTCTATGCGGCCGACGGCACCGAGATCACGATGGCGACCGAGGCCGAGTACGACAGGAAGGTCATGCGGGTGCGCTTCCAGGCGAAGTAGAACGCCCGGCGCGGCGGCGGGACGGCGCGCTTCGCCTCGCGGACGTGTCAGGGCGGCGCAGACGGCTCCGGCGCCCCGCGCGACGCTAACCGACGTACTCGCGCAGGAACGCGAGCGTGCGCTCGCGGGCGAGCGCCGCGGCCTGCGGATGGTGGCTTCCGCGGTGGTCGCAGTTGAAGCCGTGATTCGCCGCGTAGATCTCGACTTTCGCGGCCGGATGCGCGGCGGCGAACTTCCGCACGCCCTCGACGGGAATGTGCGGATCCTGCTCGCCGAAATGGGCGAGCACCGGACAGCGCGGCTTCTCGCCGACCGCTTCCAGCATCCCGCCGCCGTAATACGGGATCGCGCACGCGAAGCCCGTGAGCCGCGCGGCGCTCATCCACGCCACGTAGCCGCCCCAGCAATACCCGACGATCCCGACCTTGCCGGCGGCGGCGGCGACGTCTCGCGCCGCCGCCACGTCGGCGAGCGCGGACTCGATCGGCGAGCGCGCCTTGAAATCGCGGCCCTGCGCGACGTCGTCTCCGGTGTAGCCGAGTTCGACGCCGGGCCGGATGCGGTCGAACAGCGCCGGCGCGATCGCGAGGTAGCCATCGGCGGCAAAGCCGTCGCACACGGCCCGGATGTGGCGGTTGACGCCGAAGATCTCCTGGACGACCACGAGCCCTCCGCGCGGCTTGGCCGAGGGTTCCGAGCGCCACGCAGCGATGCGCGCGCCGTCCGCTGCGGCGAGTTCGACCCAGTGACCCATGGCGCACCGACCTTCCGTTGCCTCGACCGGTGAGACGATAGGCCATCCGGCGCCCCGGGGCAAACCCTGCCCGACTGCGCCCCACCCGCCGCACACGGCGAGCCGGACTTGCGCTATAAGCCTGCGATCGAGGTCTCGAGACGACCGGCCGAACGGAATGACGAGGATGTCTGCCTGGCATTCGGAATCGCGATCCACCCGGGGGCACGCACGCTGGGACATCGACCTCCGTCCGCTCATCGACGCGCCGACCGGCCGGGTGTGGCGCGAGCACAGCGACGCGGTCAACGGCGCGATCGTCGACCGCTGGCTGCCGCGCGGCGGCGGCCGCGCACTCAAGACCGACCTCTTCGACGAGGCGATGGGCGCGGGGCTCGATGGGCTGCTCGCCTCGCGCGGGCTCGACGTGTTCGCGATCGACGTCGCTCCTTCGGTGCTGCGCGCGGCTCGCGCCGGTCATGGCGCGCTCCACGCCGTCGCGGCGGACGTGCGACGCCTGCCGTTCGCCGACGAGGTCTTCGACGTCGTCGTGTCGAACTCCACGCTCGATCATTTCGCGACGCGCGGCGAGATCCTGGTCGCCCTGCGCGGGCTTCACAGGACGATGAGATCCGGCGCGCACCTCGTCATCACGATGGACAACCTGCGGCATCCCGGCGTGGCGCTGCGCAATGCGCTGCCGCATCGGCTGCTGAAGCGGCTCGGGCTCGTCGACTATCCCGCGGGCGCCACCGTCGGCCCGCGCGGACTCTCGCGCATGCTTCGCGACGCCCGTTTCGACGTGCTCGAATCCGCCGCAGTCTTGCACTGCCCGCGGGCGCTCGCGGTCCGGCGCGCGCGCGCGGTCGAGCGCCGGGACTCGCCGGCCAGCCGCGTCCAGTTGCTGAAGCGGCTCGCGCGCTGGGAGGGGCTCGCCCGGGCGCCCACGCGCTTTCTCACCGGGCACTACGTCGCGATGCTCGCGAGGAAGCCATGACTGCCCGTGCCGGCCGGTCGATGCCCGAACCCGATCGGCGCCGAAGCGCGCGAGATCGGCGTTCCGCCCGATGAGGTCCTACTACCCCAGCGGCAGCGCCTGGAAGCGCGCGCTCGGCTCGCTGCGGCACGAGCGCCCGCGCACGTTCGCGATGAAGCTCATCGCCGAACTCGGCTACCGGCGTACCGCACTGCTCGAACGTCCCCTCGACGAGCCGATCCCCGATGGTCCGAAGGTCGACGGCGTCGAGTTCGCGCAGATCGGCGCGGACCGCCTCGACGAGTACCTCGCGTACCGCACGGGCAGCGAGCGCGACGCCGTGGCCGCGCTCTTCGCCGACGGCGCGCAATGCCACGTGCTGCGACGCCATGGGGAGATCGTCTCGTCGTGTTGGGCCACCGAGCATCCGCGCCCGTCGAACTACATCCGCATGGCGGTTCCGATGGAACCGGGCGACGTCTACATGACCGACGCCTGGACGCACGCGGACCACCGCGGGCACGCCTACGCGCACATCCTGTGCCTGCACCAGCTCAGGGTCTTTCGCGACCGGGGCTGCCGGCGCGCGATCCGCCTCACCATTCCCGAGAACGTGTCGGCGCTCCGCGCGCACGCGAAGAGCGGCTTCCGCCCGGTGGCGATCGTCGGCTCGGTGCGCGTGGGACCGTGGCAGCGGTCGTTCCGGCGGCCGTGGCGGAGCGGACCGCTGTGACGGTCGCGCCGGTGCGATCGCGCGGAACTCCGCTGACCGCGTGGCTGCGGCCGCTCGCCGACCTGTACCTGCCGGTCACGATGTTGCGTGGGTGCGCGCGCGAGACCGGCGAAGCCGCGTCGGTGGTCGTCGCGGGGGCATTGCCGCGGGTCGGGTGGATCGTCGAGCACTTCTTCGCCGCGCCGCCCGCGCGCGAGCCGCTCGGCCACGTACCCGCGTGGCGGCTCGCGCGGACGATGCGGCGGCACGGCGCATCCGCCGATCTCGCGATTGCCCGTGTCGCGCGCACCTCGGCCCGCGCACTGGGATTCGACGACGACTGGCTGCCGGTGCCCGACTGGGTGGGAACGCGCCTCGTCGCACCTTTCGACCTCGAGGCGATCGCGCGGCGGAACCACAGCCTCGCGGACGACTTCCGCAAGCTGCGACGATCGTCGTGGTCCGCCGAGATCTCCCGGCAGGCGGGAGATCTCGCCGCGTTCCATCGCGACTACTATCTTCCGCTCCTCCTGCAACGTCATCGCGAGGACGCCATGGTCAAGAGCGCGCGGCGAATGCGCCGCCCGTTCCGGCGCGGCGGCATCCTCTGGATCGTGCGAGGCGAAGAGCGCATCGCCGGCATGCTGTTCGACCTGCGCCATCGTGTCGTCGACGCCGTGGCGCTGGGCGTGCGGCAGGGCGACCAGGCGCTGGTCCGGGAAGGGGCCATCGCCGCTTGCTACGCGCAACTCGTCGAGCACGCGCGGGCCAAGGGCTGCCTCGCAGTCGACCTGCGCGGCAGCCGGCCCTCGCCGCTCGACGGCGTCACGCGCTACAAGCGCAAGTGGGGCGCGGAACTCTACGATCGCATCGACGTCGTGGCGACGACGCTCGTCCATTGGAACCGGCTCACCCCGGCGGTCTCGTCGCTGCTCCAGCGCCTGCCGCTCATCTTCCGCGACGACGGCGGCCTTTCGGTGGTCGGTGTCGCCGCAACCGCAACCGACCTCGGGCCCATGCGAATGCCGGGGCTGGGCCGGACCATCCTCGCCACGAGTGTGGGCCGCCCCGCGCACCCGAGTGCAGGCGGCGACGCGGCGACCACCCCGCCGGACGACGGCGCGAGCCCGCGCGCCCTGCTCGCCGCTGCGCGGTCCGGGTCGATCTGAGGGTCGCTGCCTTGTGCGGCATCGCCGGCGTCGCGTTCAGCGATCCTCTGCGTCAGGTCGATCGCGTCGGGCTTCGCCGGATGACCGCGAGCCTGCGTCATCGGGGCCCGGACGGCGAAGGCTTCCACGGCGGGCCCGGCGTCGGACTCGGATTCCGGCGCCTCGCCATCGTCGATCTCGCCACCGGCGACCAGCCGATCTTCAACGAAGACCGGAGCGTCGCGGTGGTCTGCAACGGCGAAATCTACAACCATGCCCGGCTTCGCGCGCGGTTGTCGGCCGCCGGCCATCGTTTCGCCACCGCCTCCGACGTCGAGGTGATCGTCCACCTCTACGAGGAGGCCGGCGACGCGTTCGTCGACGCGCTGCACGGGATGTTCGCCCTCGCGATCTGGGACGCGAAACGCTCGCGCCTGCTCCTGGCGCGCGACCGGTTCGGCATCAAGCCGCTCCACTACGCCATCGCGCGAGACGCGCTCCTGTTCGGCTCCGAGCAGAAGGCGATCCTGGCGTCGGACGAAATCGACGTCGAGCCCGACTTCGTTGCGATGCGCCAGTTGCTCACGCACGGGCGCGTACGATCGCCGCGCACGCTCGTCGCGGCGATCCGCTCGCTGCCTGCAGGCCACCTGCTGTCGTGGTCGTCCGGGCGCGTGGAGAGGCGGCGGTACTGGGATGCGGCGTTCCCCGCGCGCGACGCCTACGACCATCGTCGCACGGCGGAGGACTGGTCAGTCGAGTTGCGCGATCGGCTCGAAGCGGCCGTGCGTTCGCACCTGCAGGGCGAGGTTCCGATCGGCGCGTGGCTGTCCGGCGGCATCGACTCGAGCGCCGTCGCCGCGCTGGCGTCGCGCTTCGTGGACGGGCGCATGCCGACGTTCACGATGCGCGTCGACGATCCGCGCGACGACGAACTCGCCGGCGCGCGGGCGCTCGACGCGTGGCCTGAGTACCGGCTCGACGGACATGCCGTCGTCACCGGTGCCGCCGACTTCGCTTCGATGCCCGACGCCGTCCGCGCGAGCGAAGGCTCGATCCTCGCGACCACCGGCATCGGACAGCATCGCGTGGCGCGCGCGTCCTCGGCGCGGGTGAAGGTCGTGCTGACCGGCGAAGGCTCCGACGAGACGCTCGGCGGCTATTCGTGGTACCCGACGCTCCGTCGGCTCGCGCCGGTGTTCCTGCTGCCGCGAACCCTCCGCCGCGCGCTGTCGCGCGTGCCCGCCGTCGCGCATCGCTGGCCGGGGGCCGCGTACACGATCGCCGGTCCGCGCGAGATGGGACTCGAGCGCTACTCGCGCAGCGTCAGCCACCTGCCTTCGCAGCGCATCGCCGAGCGGATCGTGTCGCCGGAAGCGGCTGCCGCGATGCAACGGCGCGAGGCCGTGGACGCGGGCGAGCCGCCGCTGCCGCATGACTTCGAGCGCTGGCATCCGTTCGCGCAGATGCAGTACCTCGACCTCAAGCACCGGCTCGGCGAAGGCGTGATCGTGAGCCTCGACCGCGCGTCGATGGCCCACTCGATCGAGGCACGCGTGCCGTTCCTCGACCACGAGCTGGTCGAGTTCTGCGCGCGCATTCCTCCGCGCGTGAAGCTGCGCGGCGGCATCGAGAAGCGCGTGCTGCGCGACGCGATGGCGGGCGTGCTGCCGCGCGAGATCGCGACCCGGCCCAAGTTCGCGATGCGGGTGCCGGTCGAACGTTGGCTGCGCGGCCCGCTGCCGGAGTTCGCGCGCGAGGCGCTTTCCGCGTCCTCGCTGCGGGCGTCCGGCTACTTCGTTCCCGAAGCGGTCGACGACATGGTCGCGCGCCACCGCGCCGGAGTCGAGGACTGCGGCCAGGCCATCTCGGCGGTGCTGACGATCGAACTGTGGGATCGCCTGTTCCGCACGTCGCGCGCCTGGGGGGCCGCCTGAAGCACTACCGTCTCCGCGACGTGCCGCATCTGTCCCTGTCGCCCCTCGGCCGGGCCCGGATCCGCGAGGGCATCGGCTACCGTTCGTGGCCGGTCGCTTCCCGCATCGCATGGCTGCATCGTCGAACCCTCGCACGCTCCACGCGCGTGATCGCGGTCGTCGGATCGCTCGGCAAGACGTCGACCCGCCGCGCGATCACCGCCTCGCTCGCGCTCCCGCCGAACGAGCGCCATTTCAACGCCTGGGACGCAGTCGTCCGGTCCGTCGTCTCGATCCGCCCGGGCCAGCGGCATGCGGCGATCGAGGTCGGCATCGGCGACAAGGGCCAGATGCGCCCGTACGCGGCGGTGGTCCGCCCCGACGTCACCGTCGTCACGTCGATCGCGAGCGAACACCATCGCAGCCTCGGCACGCTCGACGTCACACGGGACGAGAAGGCGTGGATGGTGCGCGCGCTCGGTCCCGGCGGCGTCGCGGTGCTGAACGGCGACGACCCGAACGTGATGTGGATGGCGGGAGAGTCGCGCGCGCGCGTCGTGACGTTCGGCTTCGGCGCGCACTGCGACATTCGCGCGGAAGACCTCGCGCTCGACTGGCCCCGGGGGATGCGCTTTCGCATCGTCGCGTCCGGCCGTTCGCACGACGCCACAATGCGCCTGCTCGGGCGGCACATGGTCTACCCGGCGCTCGCGGCGTTCGCCGTGGCGGCACTCGAGGGCATAGCGCCCGAAGTCGCGATCGAACGCATCGGCGCGTTGCCGCCCTCGGGGGCGCGCATGGAGCCCGTGCCGCTTCCCGGCGGCGCGTTCCTGCTGCGCGACGAGTTCAAGTCAACGACCGAATCGATCGACGCTGCCCTCGATCTCCTCGAAGCGGTCCCCGGGAGGCGGATCGTGGTGCTCGGGGGCATCTCGGAGCCGGTCGGGCCGCAATGGCGCGCCTACCGCCGGATCGCGGGACGCGTCGGCCGCGTCGCGGACCGGTTCGTCATCTGCGGTCACTGCCACGAGAAGTATCGTCCCGGCGCCATCGCGGCCGGGATGGCACCGGAACAGATCATCCACGCCGCGCACTCGCCGCGGCGCGCCGCCGAACTCGTTGCCGCCATGGTCCAGCCCGGCGACGTCGTCCTGATCAAGGGGCGCGACACCGAGAAACTCGAACGGATCCCCCTGATCCTCGCCGGGCGCGAGGTCCGCTGCGACATCGAGACCTGCAGCGTCCGCACCGTCTCGTGCGCGTCGTGCCCGATGCTCGAGCGCGGCTGGAAGGCGGGCCGCGGTCCGCCGTGAGTCGTGCGCTAGCCGCGGCTGGCGCGTCTGAATTCGAGGGGACCGGCCGACACCGCCGCCTCGTCGCCGACGATCACCCGCGCACCGACGCCGGGGACCTCCGTCGCCGTACGCTTCTCGATCAGGCACATCGAATCGAGGAACGCGACCGAGCGGATCGCGCGGAACGGCGCGGGGTCCGGGCCGGCCCCGGCCGGGAAGAACGGGGCGAGCAGCGACGCCGGCGCGCGGTCCGCCTGCCACCACGGCAGGTTCACCCAGTCGGCGAGGCGCTTCAGGAACTCCATCGAGGTGTCGGGGTGATCGGCGCCTCCGCCCCAGCCCTTCATGTAGGAGCAGTGCAGGTCCTCGATCGCGTAGATGCCGCCAGCCCTCACGTGGCGGAAATAGTTGCAGAACGTGGTGATGATGTCGCGCGAGGTGTGGGAGCCGTCGTCGATGAAGACGTCGAACAGCGGCGCGCGCGACAGGATGGCGCGGTATGTCGGTTCGGTGTTGACGTCGCCGACGATGACCGCGATACGCGGGTCGTCGAACGCGAGCGCGCCGCACTTCGGATCGATGTCGCAGCCCAGGACGATCGTCGCCTGCGCGAAGTACCGCGCCCAGAGTTCGAGCGATCCGCCGTTCTGGACGCCGATCTCGGCGAACGCGATCGGCCGGTCGCGGAATCGGCTGAACGCCGCGTCGTAGACATCGAGGTAGAGCGACCACTTGTCGGACACCTTGCCGGTGTGCGATGCGTAGAGGTCGCGAAGGGCCGGGACCGGGTTCATGCCGGGATTGTAGTACCGACGGCACTCGGTCGCAGGTCCGACTTCAGTCGGTCGCCTTTCGCTTCGACGCAGGCCGCCTCGGTCCGAAGCCGGATCCCGACGCACGCTGGCGCCGCAAACGGACCCCGAGCGACGCAGGGTAACAGGTACGACGACTCCGCGTCGACGTCACATCCCGCGTACCGCTGCCCGCGCGAGCGGCGCCAGACGCGACGCCGCGTGGGCGAAGAACCGCCTGTAGGAAGGACACAGATACGACATCGGCGTGCCGTCGGCCGACGGCACGAAACGGTGTTTCGGGCATCCGCCGACACAGGCCGCGAGAAACGGGCAGGCGAGGCAGTCGGCGGCGAGCGGGTCGCGCTTGGCGCGGCCGAACGCGCGTTGCCGTTCTGACCCGATCAGTTCGCCGACCGGCGTGTCGATCAGATTTCCCAGCCGCCACGCCGGGTAGGCGTAGTGGTCGCAACTGTAGACATCGCCGTTCGACTCCACGATCGGCGTGGACGAGCAGTCGGCGCCGTGCGTGCACAGGCTCGGCGGCATTCCGGCGAGCGCCGCGGCGTACTCCTCGAACGCCTGGACGAAGACGCTGCCGACATCGGCATCGAACCAATCGTCGAAGACGGCGCACAGGAAGCGGCCGTAGCCGTCCGGTGGCGGCGTCCATGGCGAAATCGAGACGCGCCGTTCGAGCGGCGGCGGCGGTGCGAAGGTGCCGTCGGCGCACAACCGCTCGACGAGCGGAATGAACTGCATGTGACGCAGACCCTCGCGGCGCAGGAACCGGTACACCTCGCGGCCATGCCGCCAGTTGCGTGCATGCACTACCGTGAGCGTGTTGACCTCGACCGCCGCGTTCTGCAGCGTGCGCAGCGCGCGCATGACGCGCGCATGGCTCGCGCGCCCATCCCGGCCGCGGCGCAGCGGATCGTGCAGGTGCGCCGGCCCGTCGATCGACAGCCCGACCAGGAAGCGGTGCTCGGCGAGGAACGTCGCCCATTCGCGATCGATCAACGTACCGTTGGTCTGAAGCGCGTTGTGGACCACGCAGCCCGGCTCGCGAAATCGCTCCTGCAGCGTGATCGCTTCGCGAAAGAACTCGAGCCCCGCCAGCGTCGGCTCGCCGCCCTGCCAGCTGAAGCTCACTTCGGAGGCACCGCGCTGCGCCTCGAGCACCTGGCGCACGTAGGCCCCGAGCACGTCACCGTGCATGCGTCGGGCGGGCGTTGCTCCAGCACGGTGGCTGTAGTAGCAGTAGTTGCAGCGGAGATTGCAGGCCGCCGACGCGGGCTTGGCCATGACGTGGAACCGGAGCGGGCGTCGCATCCCGGCGGTCGATTCGGAATCGCTCATCCCTGCCCCGATGTCATCGACGGATGCGTCCTCAGGTCGAGCGCGGACAGGAGCGGCGACCCGCGCCTCAGGGCGCGCGATGTCCGCGACGGCGCTGCCGCGGCCCCGTGCAGCTCCGCCAGCGCATGGAACGGGCTGTACGAGATCACGATGACCGGCATCCGGGACTCGTCGAAGAACAGGCTCGACTCGTCGTGGCCGGTGGCGGCCAAGTCGCTCCGTGGCACTCGTCGCGTATGCGCGGGTACCGACTTGGTCGGCCCTGCCGGTGCGGACTCGGGCAGCGGCAGCAGCTCGCCCAAGTGCAGTTGCAAGGCGTCGGACGCCACGATGCGCCGCTCGCTGGTACTGCCGAAGATCTGCCGGCGAAACCGCTCGAGCTGCTGCTTGAGCGACTCCACGTCGCGTTGCAACCGGGCGTTGCGCTCTTCGCTGCTGCGCAGCGTGTCGAGCACTTCCTGCGCCGACCAGTGCGCCACCTCGTCGAGAGTAGCGGCGTGCAGCGCGGTCGGTGTCGACATGACTACGATGATAGCGGAAAGACCGTGTGCTCATGCGGCCTCGCGCGTGATTCTCGCCACGTTGTAGCGCAGTCGTTGTCGCGTTACAACGAAGCCTTCGAGCATCAGCTTGAACTGCGTCCAGTCGATCTCGCAACTCTTCATCTGCGACCAGTCCGACACGAAGCAACCACGCTCCAGACGCTTGCCCCAGATGCAAAATCCACTGCGGTCCCAGTACAGCACCTTGACCTGAGAACCGCGCCGGTTGATGAACACGAACAGGGCGCCCGACAGTGGATCGAGTCCCAGCGCGTGACGGGTCAGCGCGTACAGTCCGTCGAACGATTTGCGCATATCCACGGGCTGCCCGTAGACGTGCACGCGCACCGTGCCCTCGGGGAAGAACATCAGCCACGACGGATCGTCACCACGATTCCGCCTCCCAGTTCCAGGCGCATCTCGACGGGCTCGGACACGCCACCCATGCGCAGCATTCCGGCGTCGACGAATCCACTACGCGGCGCCGCGACCGCCGCGTGTTCGCCGACAGTGCACTCCTCAAGGCGCTGCGCACCGGTCGCGCGTCTTGCGAGCAACGAACGCCAACGTCCAAAGCTCGAGCGGCTCACGCCCTCCCGTTCGCAGAAGGCCAGGATGCTCATGCCGCTCGCCCGCTGTCGCTCGATCATCGTGCGCCACGCCTGCTCGCCGTGGCGTTGCCAAGACTTGCCTCTGACCTCCACCGATACCGCCTTCGTTCCTTCGCCCATCACCGATCCCCGTTCGTGGTTGCCAACGGGATCGAGTATTCACGGCACGTCAGAGACAGTGAAGAACGCCGCTGGGCGAGCGCTTACTATTTAACCACTGCAGCCATGTCCAAGGCGGCTGTTGGAACGCGTTCAAAGATGCGGCCGCCATGACCTACGACTGGGCAACAGGTCAAGGGTCCAACACGCGAGTCTTTGGTCCCGGGTCGATTCAAGTCGTAGATATGATGGACGCCCCAGGTGTAATCGATGCGCGTGCATTCTTTTACAGCAAGAATGCCGCGGCTATTGCCCGTGGCTCGTATGACTCGTTGCAACCAGTAACGAACTACGCGGCCAGCTTCGGCGTCTTCGACCTGTTTACGACCAGTTCTCCGACGCAACAGTTTGTAGGCAGCTATCGCGTGGACATCTTCCCCGTTAAAGGCGGTTCCGACCTGATGTTCGTTTTGAACAACAACTCAAGCTTCAGGTCCTTCGCGTACGGAATTGCTCCTGCCTGGGAGCGGACCACGTTGGCGCCGGCGGGCAATATGCGTCAGACCTATTGGTGGACGGAGCCTTGGCGGCCGTGATGAGAAATGTGGTCCTGTACCTGCTTCTTGTGCCGCTTGTTGGGGCGTGCGCGCGACCGCTCGAGAAGACGGAAGTGCTTGGCACTTACGAGTTCGTCCTTGGAAGCGTAAGGGAAGTAGTGGTCATCGGTGACGACGGCAAATACACCAACAGTCTGTATGAGAACGGCACGCTCGTATGGTCCGACCGCGGCGAATGGACATACGAGCAGCAGCCAAGTAACACCGGCGTGACCTTTACCGCGTTCCGCTTTGGCATCCCAGGGCACTCTGCCCAGCCCGGTCTCTGGTTTGTCGTTCCATCAAAGACGTTGACGGGCGGTAAGGAGCTTTGCTTCGACTTGGATCTTGGTCGATGCTTCCGGAACACTTTTTAGCAACTGCAATCGAACGAAGCTCATTCCGCTTATCGCCGACCGCACGAGCAACCACGATTAGTGCAGAAGACGGAAGCTCCATTGTGGTTCAGTTGAGTGATGGTATCTCGATTCGTCGTGGCCACCCTCTCCCTGTTCAGGGGCGATATTGGGACTCGGATGGACACGTTGTGTTCGTCACCGCCTTCGCGGATAAAGCTGGAAATATCTATGAGATTGAAGTTGCTAGGGTAGACCTGCAGCCGATTCTTGACCTTGCGCGGGCGGATCGGATTGAATTCTCGGACCTTCAAACAGGCTACTACAGGACAACCAAATCTTCCGGCGCGCGCGAGGAGTAGACAGCGTTTGCGGGAACCAATGGAGCTTAGACTCGATTGGTGACGCGCACGACGACGACGGGCTACGACAGCCGTGGGCGGTTCGCCACGTCGACCACCTACCCGACCTCGACGCTCAACCCGGTGGTGCTCTCCGAGGCGCGGGTGGTCGACCCGCGCTTCGGGATCGCGACCAAGGTGACGGATGCGAACGGCGTCTACACGACGAAGCTCGTGGACGGTTTCGGGCGGGTGTACGGGGAGCGCAGTTTCAACCAGGCGAACCAGAAGGTCGGCGAGACGTTCAGCGCGGTGGAGACGGCCGGCATCGTCGGCAACGAGAAGTACCGGCAGCGGCAGAAGGCGTCGGGGGGAGGGGAGGTCGAGGTCTACCACGACGAACTCCAACGCGAGGTGAGGCGCAGGAGCAAGGCGTTCATCGACGCGACCTACGCCACCACCACGCTCGGCTACGACGCGGCGGGCCGCAAGAGCAGCGCGACCAAGCCGGCCGGC
>JABTUF010000011.1 GCA_015075645.1 Burkholderiales bacterium
ACGCGCACGCAGAACTCGTTGCGCAGCCGCTCGGCGATCGCGAAGGTGGCCGAGCGGTCCGGATCGCACACGATCTGCACCAGGCCCTCGCGGTCGCGCAGGTCGACGAAGATGACGCCGCCGTGGTCGCGGCGGCGGTGCACCCAGCCCATGAGCGTGACGGGGCGGCCGAGGAACCTGCCGTCGACCTTGCCGCAATATTCGGTGCGCTTCACTTCGCTTCTCCTGCGGGATGCTGGGGGGCGGCGCGGCGGCCGCACGCGGTGCCGCTTCCGGGCACGCGGCGGCAAAGAGGGCCGTGCGCGCTCGTCAGTTGCGGACCGCCGCCGTCACGCTGGCGACGCCGGGGCGCGGGGGCGGCGCGATCGTGCCGCCCCGGGGGACGACCACGCCCATCGAGATGATGTACTTGAGCGCCTCGTCCACCGTCATGTCGAGTTCGCGGATGCGCGAGCGCGGCAGCATCAGGAAGTAGCCGCCGGTCGGGTTCGGCGTCGTCGGTACGTAGACACTGACGTGCTCACCGGGCAGGTGCGGCGTCACCGTGCGGTCGGGTGCGCCGGTCAGGAACGCGATCGTCCAGCTCCCCTCGCGCGGAAACTCGACCAGCAGCGCCTTGCGGAACGCGTTGCCCTTGTCGGACAGGAGGGTGTCGCTCACCTGCTTGACCGACGAGTAGATCGACTTGACGACCGGAATGCGGCCGAGCAGCGATTCCCACACCGTGATGAGGCGCGCGCCGAGGATGTTCGCGGCGACGACGCCGGTGACGAACAGGATCACGAACGACAGCAGGACGCCCAGGCCGGGGACATGGAAGCCGAGCAGGCGGTCGGGCTGCCACGCGTCGGGCAGGAGGCCCAGCGTCTGGTCGAGCGTCGACACCAGGAAGTGCAGCACCCAGATCGTGATGCCGAGCGGTGCCCAGACGAGCAACCCGGCGATCAGGTAGCGCTTCATGGCGTCGCGGCGTGTCCGGTCAGTGGCACGAACAGCCCGAGCCGCAACCGGTGGAGGCGGCCGCGGGCGCCGCGGCAGCGTCGCTCTTGTCGCCCCCCTTGGACTCCGTCGCCGCGGGCGCGTCGGACTTCGCGTCCGGCTTCGCGTCGGCCTTCGCGCCGACGCCGTCGGATTTCGGCTTCGAGCCGCCCTTGAAGTCGGTCGCGTACCAGCCGCTGCCCTTGAGCTGGAAGCCCGGGGCGGTCAGGAGTTTCGAGAGCGCGGGCGCCGCGCACTTCGGACAATCGACGAGCGGGGCTTCCGAGAGTTTCTGCAGGGCATCGAGCTGGTGCCCGCAGGCCGCGCAGCGGTAGGCGTAGATCGGCATCGGGGTCTCCGCGGGGCGCGATGCGCCCAAAACCTTTTGATTCAAAACGAGAATTATAGCGCGCCGGACAGGCAAGGTCGAGGCGGCTCCGCCGGGCGTGTCCCGGGTCGAGATGGAGGCTCTGCGCGTCGCTTCAACTTGATTTATCCTCGACCACGAGACCTTCGTCGGGAAGCGACAACGGAGATGAACGCGCTCTGGTTCTGGTGGATCGCGGCTGCGGTGCTGGTCGGTGCGGAATTGATGACGGGCACCTACTACCTGCTCGCCGTGGGCATCGCGTTGGCGGTGGGCGGCGTCGCCGCGCTCCTCGGAGCCTCGACGCCGATGCAGTTCGTCGCGGCCGGCGTGGCCGGGGTGGCGCTCACCATCGCCGCGCACCGCTGGCGCCTTCAGCGCGCGCTCCCACCGCAACAGCCGCCGCTCGACGTCGGCCAGGCGGTTCGCGTCGTGGGCTGGAACGACGACGGCACCGCGCGCGTCAACTACCGGGGTTCGCAGTGGACGGCGGAACTCGCGACGTCCGACACGCCGCGCGCCGAGACGATGTTCATCGTGGCGACCCGGGGCTCGGTCCTCGTCGTCGCCGACCGCCGCGACTGACGCGGCTCCACCGCAGGGGACCGCACCGATGCTCGGGATAGGCTCGTCGCTCTTCACCGTCGCGCTCTTCGTCGTCGCGCTGATCGTCATCGTCCGCGCCATCCGCGTCGTGCCGCAGCAGCACGCGTGGGTCGTCGAGCGCGTCGGACGGTTCTACGCGGTCCTCGAGCCCGGCCTCAACTTCGTGATTCCGTTCGTCGACCGCATCGCGTTTCGGCACGACCTGCGCGAGATCCCGCTCGACGTGCCCTCGCAGATCTGCATCACCAAGGACAACACGCAGTTGCAGGTCGACGGCATCCTCTACTTCCAGGTGACCGACCCCAAGCTCGCGAGCTACGGGTCGTCGAACTACATCATCGCGATCACCCAGCTCGCGCAGACGACGCTGCGCAGCATCATCGGCCGGATGGAACTCGACAGGACCTTCGAGGAGCGCGAGCAGATCAACGCGAACGTCGTCGCGGCCCTCGACGAGGCCGCGCTCAACTGGGGCGTCAAGGTGCTGCGCTACGAGATCAAGGACCTGACGCCGCCGGCCGAGATCCTGCGCGCGATGCAGGCGCAGATCACCGCCGAGCGCGAGAAGCGCGCGGTCATCGCGACCTCCGAGGGCAAGAAACAGGAACAGATCAACCTCGCCGAGGGCGCGCGCGAGGCGGCGATCGCCCAGTCGCAGGGCGAGAAGCAGGCCGAGATCAACAACGCGCAGGGGCAGGCGGCGGCGATCCTCGCCATCGCCGAGGCCAACGCCAAGGCGATCCGCCAGGTCGCCGAGGCGATCGAGTCACCGGGGGGGATGCAGTCGGTCAATTTCAAGATCGCCGAGCAGTACGTGGCCGCGTTCGGCAACCTCGCGATCAAGTCGAACACGATGATCCTGCCGACCAATGCGGCCGACGTGGCGGGCATGATCGCGACCGCGATGTCGGTGATCCGGCAGCCGGGTCCGCCGAAGGCCGGGAGCTGACATGGATCTGCGCGGGAACGCGTTCCTCGTCACCGGCGGCGCGTCGGGCCTCGGCGCCGCGACCGCGCGGATGGTCGCAGATGCCGGCGGGCGGGTCGTCGTCGCGGATCTCAAGGAGGGCGAGGGGCGCGCGCTCGCGCACGAACTCGGCGCACACGCGCGCTTCGTGCGCTGCGACGTGACCGACGAAGCGAGCGGTCGGGCGGCGGTGAAGGCGGCGGTCGACGCGTTCGGCGGCGTGCAGGGGCTCGTCAACTGCGCCGGCATCGTCCACGCCGAGCGCATCGTCGGCAAGGACGGCCCGCACACGCTCGCGGGTTTCCAGCGCGCGATCGCGATCAACCTCGTGGGGACGTTCAACCTGATCCGCCTCGCCGCGCAGGCGATGTCGGGCAACGAACCGAACGCGGAAGGTGAGCGGGGCGTGATCGTCAACACCGCGTCGGTCGCGGCGTTCGACGGTCAGGTCGGGCAGGCCGCCTACGCGGCGTCGAAGGCGGCGGTCGTCGGCATGACGCTGCCGATCGCGCGCGAACTCGCGCGTCTCGGCATCCGCGTCATGACGATCGCGCCCGGCATCTTCGAGACGCCGATGATGGCGAGCCTCACGCCGGAGGTGCAGGCCTCGCTCGGGAAGATGGTGCCGTTCCCGCCGCGCCTCGGGCGTCCCGGCGAGTTCGCGCAGCTCGTGCGCGCGATCGTCGAGAATCCGATGCTGAACGGCGAGACGATCCGCCTCGACGGCGCGATCCGGATGGCGCCGAGGTAGCGGCGTCGCTGCGTCGGCGAGGGGCCGGCGATGCGCGGCGAAATGGATCGCACCGACTCGTCCGCCGGCCCTGCGCTCGACTCGGGTCGCATCCCCGCGAAAAGCGCGGGGCCCCTGCTCCGCCTCGTCGATCGCCCCACGCCAGCGACGGGGATCGACGACGCGAGTTCGCGATCGCCGCGGGCGGCCGACGCTGGCTGGCTCGCATTTCGATGATGCCGCAATGAGGCCGCGCGGAGCGGATCGACGACGCGCGTTTGAGATCGCCGCTGGAGGCCGGTCAGTCGCGCCGCACCAGCGCGATCCCGATGAAGGCGATCGCGACGAAGATCGCGAGCGTCCAGCCGGCGATCGACAGGCCGAGGAACACCCAGGCTTTTTCGGCGCACTCGCCCGATCCCTCGAGCACCCGACGGATCACGTCGAGGAACGGCATGGTGTCGAGCATGTAGGAGAGTCCCATGCCGCACGCGGGCACCTGGTCCTTCGGCAGCGACTGCAGCCACACCTGCCGCCCGGCGAGCGCGGCGCCGATCCCGGCGGCGAGCACGAGCAGCAGGGCGTAGATCCAGGCGCCGAGACGGCCCGGCTCGTGGAAGACGCCGACGAGGAACACGAGGCCGATCGCCACGAACACCAGGCGCTGGAACATGCACAGCGGGCAGGGCTCGAGTCCCTCGCCGTACTGCAGCCAGAAGGCCCAGCCGAGGAGGCCGGCGCAGAAAAGGAACCCGAGCGCGAACGCGAGCCGCCGGCGCGGCATCAGGATGAGCGCGAGCGAGGTGATGCCGAGCGCCATGACGGCGACCTGCCACATCGAGGCCGCGAACGAGACGCCTTCGCCCTGCAGGAGCGAGATCGCCTGCTGCAGCAGGACGGCGAGGGCGACGACGAGTCCGACCCAGGGCAGCGGCACACCGAGACGTTCCATCACGCGTTCTCCGAGCGGGCGAGCGCCTGGTCCAGATCCCACAGGATGTCGTCGATCGACTCGAGGCCGATCGACAGCCGGATCATTTCCGGCGTCACGCCGGCGGCCCGCTGCTCGGCTTCGTCGAGCTGGCGGTGCGTCGTCGACGCCGGATGGATGACGAGCGACTTCGCGTCGCCGACGTTCGCGAGGTGCGACAGGAACTCCACGGCTTCGATCACGCGCTCGCCCGCCTTCGCACCGCCGTTCACGCCGAACGTGAGGATGCCGCCCGCGCCGTTCGGCAGGTAGCGTCGCACCCGCGCGTCGTCGGGTTGGCCGGGCAGGCCGGGGTAGCGCACCCACGCGACCGCCGGATGCGTCGCGAGATGCCTCGCGACCGCCATCGCGGACGCGCTGTGGCGCGGCATCCGCAGGTGCAGCGTCTCGATGCCCTGGAGCAGCAGGAACGCCGAGAACGGCGAGAGCGTCGGACCCAGCGTGCGCATCGTCTCCATGCGCGCCTTCATCGTGAACCCGAAGTCGCCGAAGGTCTCGTAGAAGCGCACGCCGTGGTAGCCGCGCGAAGGCTCGGTCATCTGCGGGAAGTTGCCGTTGTCCCACGGGAACTCGCCCGACTCCACCACGATGCCGCCCATCGTCGTGCCGTGGCCGCCCAGGTACTTGGTCACCGAGTGGACGACGAGGTCGGCGCCGTGCTCGAACGGGCGGCAGAGGTACGGCGAGGCGAGCGTGTTGTCGATCACGAGCGGCACGCCGCGTTCGTGCGCGACCTCCGCGAGCGCGGCGATGTCGCAGACGTTGAGCTGCGGGTTGCCGATCGTCTCCGCGTAGAGCGCCTTCGTGCGCGGCGTCATCGCGGCGCGGAACGCGCCGATGTCGTCCGGATCGACGAAGGTCGCGTCGATGCCGAACTGGGCGAAGGTCACCGCGAGCTGCGAATACGAGCCGCCGTAGAGCGTGCGCGCCGCGACGATGTGGTCGCCCTGCCGCGCGAGCGTCAAGAGCGTCACCATCTGCGCCGCCATCCCGGTCGCGCAGGCCAGCGCCGCGCGGCCGCCTTCGAGCGCGGCGACCCGCTCCTCGAGCGCCGCGACGGTCGGATTGCTGATGCGCGAGTAGACGTTGCCGAAGGTCTGCAGGTTGAAGAGCGACGCCGCGTGGTCGGCGCTGTCGAACACGAACGACGTCGTCTGGTAGATCGGCAGCGCGCGCGCGCCGGTGGCCGCATCGGGGATCTGCCCCGCGTGCAGGCACAGCGTGTCGAAGCCGTAGGTGCGGTCGGGCATGGACCGGAATTCTACGTCCCCCGGCGCCGGGCGGGCGCCGGAGGCCGTCGATCGAGGGTCAGGCGGGCCGCCGCGCCGAGATCACGCCGGTGTTGACGCCGCACCAGTTGAGCCCGCCCAGGATGCGCGCGTGCTCGATCTTCACGCAGCGGTTCTGCACGACGTCGAGGCCGGCGTCGGTCGCGATCCGCGCGGCTTCGTCGCTCGCCACGCCGAGCTGCATCCAGAGCACCTTCGCGCCCTTCGCGACCGCCTCGCGCGCGATCGAGGGCATCTCGCTCGCGCGCCGGAAGGCGTCGACGATGTCGACCGCCTCGGGAATCGCCGCGATCGACGGATGGCAGCGCTCACCCAGCACCTCCTCGTACTGCGGATTCACCGGGATCACGCGGTAGCCGTGCTCCTGCATGTACTTCGCGGCGAAGTACGACGGCCGATGCCAGTGCGCGGACAACCCGACCACCGCGATCGTGCGATGGTTCGCGAGGATGCGCCGGAGGCCGGCGATGTCGTCGACGATCCTGCCTCGCGCGAGCGTGCTCATTGCTGCGTGTACTCGCCCCAGTTCGGGTTGTTGCGGTACGGGTAGTCGTTGTGGATGCGCCGTCCCGACGAGATCTGCCGGTCGAGGCCGCCGCCGAGCGACGGGTAGTCGCCCGGACCGAATGTGCGGCAGGTACCGCGGAACTCCGAGTCGCTGCAGAACATCCAGTAGCCGCGCTCGACGCGCATGGACGCGGCGCGGTCGTTGAAGCCGGTACGCGCGAGGTTGTCGACGACCTCGTCGGAGATCGCGAAACTGCGCCCGCCGAAGCCGGGGTACTCGAACAGGATCACGCGCCCCTGATTGCCCCACTCGGGAGGCGGGCGCCCGCCGGGGCTTCCGGGACCGCCCGGTCCGCCGCCCACCGGCCGCAGCGACGACACCTGCCCGGAGAGGTATCCCAGGTTCCCGACTTCGCCGGGCCCAAAGGTCTGGCAGCCGCGGTAGCCTTCGTCCATGCAGACTTCCCAGACACCGCTCTGCACGATCATCGACCGGGCGCGGTCGTTGAATCCGGTCCGCCCGAGGTTTTCCGCGGGGCCCTGCACCGCGTACGAGCGCCCGCCGAAGTTGTAGTCCTCGAAGAGCGTGACCGCGCCGCGCGAGCCGCCGCCCCAGTTGCCGCCGCCGAGCTGGCGCGCCGAGGAAACCTGGTTCGCGAGCCCCATCTGGCCGAGGTTCCGGTATTCGCCCGGCTCGAGCGTCACGCAGCGGCCACGGAAATACGCGTCCGCGCAGAGCTGCCAGGTGCCGTTGCGGATCACGACCGACTCGGCGCGGTCGTTGAAACCCACGTCGTTCATGTTCGAGACCGAGTAGCTCACCCCGAACCGGCGGCCGTTGAAGTCGTAGCTTTCGAAGAACAGGATGTCCTGGGCGAAGGCCGAGCCCGCGGAGAACGCGAGAACGGCGGCGGCGTGGCGCATGGCGAAGGGCATCGAAGGATCCCGACGGGATTGCGGAAACGTCAATCTAACGCACTCCGGCGCTTCCGGGTGCACGCGGCCGGCCGCGACCCTCAGACCTCGGTCGTGCCGCCTTTGCGGATCGTCGCCACCAGGATCGGCGGGGTGAGGAGCGTCGTCAGGATCACGACGACGATGATCATCGAGAACACGTCGTCGGGCACGACACCGAGGGCCTTGCCCGACACCGCGAAGATGAGGCCGACCTCGCCGCGCGGGGCCATGCCCCAGCCGACGAGCCACTTGCGGACGCGTCCGGCGCCCAGTCCCGCGACGAGCTTGCCGGCGAACGCGACGACGGTGATCGTGAGCCCGACCGCGAGGATGTGCAGGTCGAACAGGGTCTCGAGGCGCACCTGCATGCCGGTGAACACGAAGAACAGCGGCACCAGCAGGTGGCCGACCGGCTCCATGAGCACCTGCAGGCCGTGCTTCTCGTGGCGGCCGAGCACGCCCTCGATGCGTTCGCGCGCGGGTCCGGGCAGTTCCGAGGCCGCCTCGCGTACATCGCGCGCGAGCGCAGGGCCCGCGAACCCCTTGAACTGCACGTCGTCGAGCACGAGCCCCGCGGCGAACGCCCCGACGATCGGCGCGAGGCCGATCGCCCAGGCCGCCCATGCGAAGGTGAGACAGGTCGCGATCAGCACCGCCACTTTCATTCCCGTGCCGGTCTGGATCGCCGAGAACAGGGCGCCGAACCGCGGCGCGGCGAAGCGCCCGAGTACCAGGGCCGCGATCAGGAACAAGAACGCCTTGGCCGTGATCCAGGTGATCCCCAGCGCATCGACGCTGCCCGACGAGACGATCGCCGACACGACGGCGAGAATGATGAGGCCCATGACGTCGTCGATGACCGCGGCCCCGAGCACGATCTGGGCTTCGCGCGAACGCAGCACGTTCAGGTCCTGGAACACCCGGCCGGTGATGCCGACCGAGGTCGCGGTCAGCGTCGCGCCGACGAAGAGGTGCCCGTTGAACGACAGCTCCGGCATCAAGAGCGGCCCGACGACCCAGGTGCCGAGCACGAACGGAGCGACCACGCCGATCGTCGCGACGACGAACGCCGGTACGCCCACCTTGCCCATCGCCGACAGCTCCGATTCGAGTCCGATCTGGAACAGCAGGACGACGACCCCGAGTTCGGAGAGGAAATGCAGGATCGGGTTGGCGATCAGTTGGCCCTGGACCAGCGGGTCGAGCCAGGGGAGCCCTGCGAGGTACAGATTGCCGATCGCCACGCCGATCAGCAGTTCGCCCAGCACGGCCGGCTGGCCGATGCGCTCGACCAGTCCCGCGACCTTCGCCGCCACGAGCAGGAGGCCGATCGCGAGGAACGTGACCGCGGTCTGGGCGCTCACCCCGGCTGCCAGGGCCTCACCCGGCAGGGCCGAGGCCATGACCAGCACCACGAGGGCGGCAAGGCGGTGCCGGTGCCGTTCGAGACCGGTGGGCGGTCCGCTCGAGGACGGCTGTCTCGGGAGGTCGGCGGGCTCGGGCGCTGTGGGTGGACGCATGCGGATACGGGGCCGGTGGCGATGGCCCGGTTTCGACGCTGCGGTTCCTGCTCCGCGAGGGCCGGCGCGGGGCCCGGGCATTGTATCCGTCAAGGCGCGGAACGGGGCCGGGCGCTTTCCGGCTTGATCCTTGCTTGTGCCCTACACGGTTGCAACATCCGCCGGTTCGGCAGCCTGGAAGCCTGCCCGATCCCCAGGCCGGCAGTTGCCGAACGCCGAACCGGCGGAGAATCGGACCCGGAGCCCGAAACCCGCATGGCCCTGCAACGCATGCCGCTGCGCACCGACATCGCGACCGTCCAGACGGACGGCGATGCGATCGAGCGCGGCAACCTGCAGGCGCTCTCGCAGCGCAAGCTCAATGCGCTCGGCCTGCCGGTCGCCTACGTCGACCGGTCGTTCCACTACCGTTTCGCCAACCGCGCGTTCCTCGATTGGCTCGGGCGGCGTTCGGAGGAGGTGCTCGGCCGCGAGATGGTCGAGGTGCTCGGCCGCGAAGTCTGGACGCTCTACCGGGCCTACTCGGAAGCCGCGCTGGACGGCGAGCGGACCGGTTTCGAGCGGCAGCTCGTGACCGCCGGGCGGCCGACCGTCTGGATCCGAGTCGACTATTACCCGGATCGCGCGCCCAACGGACGGGTGCGCGGCTTCCTCGTCACCTACAGCGACGTCGACCACCTGAAGCGCCTCGAGCTCGAGGCGGGCCAGCGCGAGCACCGGCTGCGCATGGTCACCGACAGCGTCGGCGTCCCGATCCTCTACGTCGACCGACAGCTCAAGATCCGTTTCGCGAACAAGCCGGTCGCGGACTGGATCGGCGTCGCCGCCGACGACCTGCTCGGACACGGTCTGCGCGACGTCCTGCCGGCGGAGTCGCTGCACGATATGAGCGCTTCGCTCGAACGCACCTTCGCCGGCGCGGCCGTGACCTACGAGCGTCGCGAGAAGAAGGCGAACGGCGAACCGCGCTGGATGCGCGTCACGCTGTTCCCCGACCGCGAAGTGACCGGTCGCACCGGCGGCGCGTTCGTCGTGATGAACGACATCGAGGACGACGTGCGGGTCCGCGACGCGCTGAAGGGGCAGCAGGCGCAGCTGCGGCTCTTCGCCGACAACATCCCCGGTCCGATCGCCTACCTCGACCGCGCGTTGCGCTACACCTTCGTCAACCAGGCGTTCGCGAATTTCGCTTGCCGGCCGCAGGAGGAGATCTACGGCCGGACGCCCGCGGAGGTCCTGCCGTCCGAGGTGGCCGGGTTCCTGCGGCCGGTGCTCAAGCGCGCGCAGGACGGCGAGCACGTCGAGTACGAGCGCATCGGAACGATGCCGGGCGGCGACAAGCGCTGGATGCACGGGCGCGTCGCGCCGGATTTCGACGCGACCGGCAAGGTCCGCGGGCTCTATTGCACCGAGTACGACATCGACGACCTGAAGCAGACCGAGCAGGCGCTCGCGACCCGCGAGCAGCAGCTCCGGCTCTTCACCGACAACATCCCCGAGCCGGTCGTCTACCTCGATTCGAACCGCCGCTACCTGTTCGTCAACGAGGCGTTCCTGAAGCTCTACGGATACCGGCGCGACCAGGTGATCGGTCGGACCACCGACGAGGTCCTGGGCGACGAGGCGACCGAGATCCTCGCGCCCAGCCGCCATCGCGTGATGGCGGGTGAATCGGCGACCTACGAGCGGGAGGTCATCGACGCGCAGGGCCGCCGGCGCTGGATCCGCGCGCGCTGCGTGCCCGACCTCAACTTCGACGGCACCGTGAAGGGCGAGTACGTCGCCGGCCACGACATCACCGATCTCAAGGTCGCGCAGGACGCGCTCGCCGCGCGAGAGTCCCAGCTCCGCGCGATCATGGACGGTGTCCCGGCGCCGGTCGCCTACATCGACCGCGAGGAGCGCTGTCACTACGTCAACCGCGCGTTCGTGCAGTACTTCGGGCTCGCCGTCGAATCGCTCCCGGACCTGAAGTTGCGCGACGTCGTCGGCCACGGAATCTACGAGAGCGCGCAGGCGATGGTCGCGCGCGCCCTCGAAGGCGAATCGACGGCGTTCGATCGCCTGATCCCCGGCGCGAACGGCGTGCGGCGCTGGATGACGATCCGCGTGGTGCCCGACAGCGGCCCGGCCGGCGAGGTTCACGGCGCATTCGTGCTGATGAACGACATCCACGGGCTCAAGCAGGCGCAGGAAGCGCTGCGGGCGTCCGAGGACGAGCTGCGGCTCATCATGGACAACGTGCCGGCGCGCGTGGCGTACATCGACCGCGACCTCCGCTACCGCTTCGTCAACGGCCGCAACGAGGCCTGGCTCGGCGAGTCGCGCAAGGACCTGAACGGACGAAAGCTCGAGGACGTGATCAGCCCGGCGCGCCTTGCGCTCCTCGCTCCGCTCCTCGCGCGCGTGCTGAAGGGCGAGACGATCGCCACCGAGATGCTGCTGCCCCAGCACGGCACCGGAGAGCCGCGATGGGAGTCGATCCACTACGCGCCCAACCGCGACGCCGACGGCAACGTCGTCGGCGTCTACGCGGTGCACGGCGACATCCACGACGAGAAGCGCAACGAGGAGGCGCTGCGCCGCGTCAACTGGGAGCTGTCGAGCCACATCGGCAACACGCCGCTGGCAGTGCTCGAATGGGACCGGTCGCAGAAGCTCGTCCGCTGGTCGGAGCAGGCGCGCAACATCTTCGGCTTCGAGTCCTCCGAGGTGCTCGGACTCTCGCTCACCGACAACCCGATGCTGCACGAGGACGCGTCGCCAGGCATGGCCGACATCGTCGGCAAGCTCATGTCCGGCGCCGAGCCGCGCGCGACCGGCCTCACGCGCAACCGGCGCAAGGACGGCACGGAGATCTGGTGCGAGTGGTACCACTCGGCGCTCGTCGGCGACGACGACCAGATCGTCTCGATCCTGTCGTTCGTTCAGGACGTCTCCGCGCGAATCCGCGCGGAGGAGCGCCTGCAGCACATGGCGACGCGCGACGCGCTGACCGGCCTGCCGAACCGCCTGCTCCTGCACGAGCGGCTGTCTCAGGCGATCGCCCAGGCGCGCCGCGGCGGCCGGCGGGTCGGCGTCCTGTTCATCGACCTCGACCGGTTCAAGAACGTGAACGACACGCTCGGCCACCGGATCGGCGACGAACTCCTGAAGCAGGTGACGCGCGCGGTCACCGGCGCGCTGCGCGAGACGGACCTGCTCGCGCGGCTGGGCGGCGACGAGTTCATGGTCATCGTCGAGGACTTCGACGACCCGCAGGTGCTGGGCCGGATCGCGCAGAAGCTCCTCGACGCCATCGTGCAGCCGTTCCGCATCGAGGAGCACGACATCTACGTGACCTCCTCGATCGGGATCGCGGTGTATCCGGACGACTCCGACGACCCCGACGAACTCTTCAAGCACGCCGACGTCGCGATGTACCGGGCGAAGGAACTCGGGCGCAACACCTACCAGTTCCTCGACGCGAACCTGGCCGAGCATCGGCTGCGCCAGCACACGCTGGAGACCGCGCTGCGCGCGGCGTTGAAGGAGGGCAAACTCGAGCTGCACTACCAGCCGGTCGTGGACATCCTCGACCGCGCCGTGGTCGGCGCCGAGGCGCTCTTGCGCTGGCACGACGAAGAGCACGGCGACGTGCCGCCGCAGACCTTCGTGCCGCTCGCCGAGGAGGCCGGGCTCATCCATTCGCTCGGCGAATGGGTGCTTCGCACGGCGGCGGCGCAGGTCGTCGCGTGGCGGCGCTCGGGCCTCCCGCTCAACGTCTCGGTGAACCTGTCCGCCCGGCAGTTCTACCGCGAGGACCTCGCGCAGCGCATCTTCGAGATCGTCCGTTCGGCGGGCTGCGAGCCCTCCTGGCTCGAACTCGAGGTCACCGAGACCTCGCTGTTGCACGACCTCGACGCGATCCGCCGGGTCCTGCACCAGTTGCGCGACCACGGGTTCCGCGTGGCGATCGACGACTTCGGCACCGGCTATTCGTCGCTGACCCACCTGAAGCGCTTCCCGATCGACACGCTCAAGATCGACATCTCGTTCATCGCCGACCTCGAGACCGATCCGGGCGACGCGGCGATCACCGAGGCGATCATCGGCCTCGCGCGCGGCCTCGGCCTCAAGGTGGTCGCCGAGGGCGTCGGCACGCGCGAGCAGCTCGAGTTCCTGTCGGCGCGCGGCTGCCACTGCTTCCAGGGCTTCTGGGTGAGCAAGCCGCTGCCGCCGGAGCGGTTCGTCGAGTTCCTGCGCAAGCGGACGACGTAGCGGGAGCGGCGCCCGCCTTGCGCGCCGACGGAAGCGCAGCACGCGAGGTCACTGCGCTGCGAGGTGTCTGCTGATCGCCTCCGCCACGGCTTCCCACCCCGGCTCGAGCATCAGCATGTGCGCGAGTCCCGGCAGGATCGCCGCCTCGACGCCGTGGTGGCGCGCCGTCGCGCGGACCTCGTCGGGCGAGCAGATGCGGTCGTCCTCGGCGCCGATCACCGCGAGCGGCGTACCGTTGCGCTCCGGGGTCACCCAGTGCAGGCGCAGCGACAGGTCGAGGATCGCGCGCGGCGACTCGGCGGCGATGTGGTCGGCCATCGAGGCGAGCGTCGCCGCATCGACACGGTCGCTGAAGTAGAACGGGCGCAGCGCTGCGAGCACCTCGGCGGACAGGCGCGTCGGGTCGAGCCGCATCATGTGCATCAGCGCGTCGGGGCGTTCGACCGCGAGGCGCGCGGCGATCGTCGCGAGCCCGGTGGGCGGGACGGGCGCGAGCAGCACGGCGCCGCGGCGCGGGTGCGTGGCGATCATCCGCTCGACGATTGCGGCGCCCATCGAGTGGCCGACGAACACCGGCGGCTCGGGGAGCATGCCCGCGACGCGCTCGACATCGGCGGCGTAATCGTCCAGACCGCTCGCGAACAGGAGTTCGGCGCCGCCGCTGCCGCCGTGGCCGCGCAGCGACAGCGCGTGGGCGGGCCAACCCCGCTCGGCGAACCAGCCGAGGAAATGCCGCGTCCAGCACCAGCCGTCGGTGTAGCCGCCGTGGACGAAGAGCAGCGGCGGGCGCCGCGAGCGCGCACGGGGCGCGCGCGAAAAGGTCTCGAGGCGGGGTTCGGTCGGGAGCAAGGGCCGGGCAGGACTTAGAATCGACGGATGCGCGCGATCGAAGCGGCCGCCATTCTGCCAGAGTCGGGTACGGAATCGGACTACGACCCCGGCTGCCGGCGCTGCCGAAGGCTCGCCGCGTTCGTCGACCGGGTGCGGCGCGACCATCCGGACTACTGGTGCCGGCCGGTGGCGCCGTTCGGCCGCCCCGACGCGCGGCTCCTCGTCGTCGGGCTCGCGCCCGGGATGCACGGCGCGAACGCGAGCGGACGGGCCTTCACCGGCGACCACGCGGGCATCCTGCTCTACGAGACGCTCTTCGACTTCGGCTACGCGACGGCGAAAGCCGCGACCGCGCGCGACGACGGGCTCGAACTCCTCGACTGCCGGATCTCCAACGCGGTGAAGTGCCTGCCGCCGGACAACCGGCCGTTGCCCGCCGAGGTGCGCGAATGCAGCCGCTACCTCGCGGTCGACCTCGCGCGCCTGCGCGAGGGGGCGGCCGTGGTCGCGCTCGGCCGCGTCGCGCACGAGGCCGTGCTGAGGGTGCTCCGGACACCATTGCGCGCGCACCCGTTCGCGCACGGCGCGAGGCACGCTCTCGATGCCGGCCGGATCGCGATGTTCGACAGCTTCCACTGCAGCCGATACAACACGAACACCGGGCGGCTCACGCGCGCGATGTTCCGCGACGTGTTCCGTGCCGCGTCGCTCCACCTCGGCCGGACGCCGCCGCGCGCATGACGAAGGTGCCCTCGCGCCATCGGAAGTCGCTCGACGCGGCCTCCGTCGAGCCGGCGTTCGACGCGGCCGAACTCGTCGCGTCGCTGCCGCACCTGCCCGGCGTCTACCGGATGTTCGACGGCGAGGGCGGTGCCCTCTACGTCGGCAAGGCGCGCGATCTGCGCAAGCGCGTCGCGAGCTACTTCCAGAGGTCCGGCCACGAGCCGCGCATCGCCTCGATGATCGCGCAGGTCGCCCGCGTCGAGACGACGGTCGTGCGCTCCGAAGGCGAGGCGCTGCTCCTCGAGAACAACCTGATCAAGGCGCTGGAGCCGCGCTACAACATCCTGTTCCGCGACGACAAGAGCTATCCCTACCTCTGCGTCACCGGCGACACGTTCCCGCAACTGCGCTTCCACCGCGGCACGCTCGACCGCCGCCACCGCTATTTCGGGCCGTTCCCGAGCGCGGGCGCGGTGCGCGAGGGCATCGCGACGCTGCAGAAGGTGTTCCTGCTGCGCACCTGCGAGCCCTCGGTGTTCCACAACCGCTCGCGGCCCTGCATGCTCCACCAGATCCGGCGCTGCACCGCGCCTTGCGTCGGGTTCATCGGAGAGGCCGAATACCGGGACGACGTGCAGGCCGCGGTGCTGTTCCTGCAGGGCAAGACCGGCGAGGCGCGCGAGCGCCTGCGGACGCAGATGGAAGCCGCCTCCGCCGCCCTCGCGTTCGAGCGCGCGGCCCGGCTGCGCGACAAGATCGCGCGGCTCGCGGAACTCCAGTCGCGGCAGTTCGTCGAGAGCGCGACGGCCGGCGACATCGACGTGGTGGCGGCGGTCGAGGAAGGCGGCATCGCCGCCGTGAACGTCGTGATGATCCGGGGCGGGCGCCACGTCGGCGACCGGACCTACTTCCCGCGCCAGGCCGAGGCCGGGAGTCTCGCCGAGGTCGTGCAGGCGTTCCTCGCCCAGCACTACCTCGAACGCCCGGTTCCGCCGACGATCATCGCGCCGGAAGCCGGCGAACGCGAGGTGCTGCAGGAGGTGCTCGGCGCGCAGGCGGGGCGCGAGGTCGAGATCGTGCGGAACCCCGGCGGCGAACGCCGCGTGTGGCTCGCGATGGCCGCGGAGAACGCGGTGCTGTCGATCCGCCAGCGCCTCGCGCAGAAGGCGACGGCCGAGGAGCGGCTCGCGGCGCTGGTCGACGCGCTCGGCCTGCCGGGGAGCGTGCAGCGGATCGAGTGCTTCGACGTCTCGCACACGATGGGCGAAGCCGCCGTCGCGTCGTGCGTGATCTTCGACCAGCTCGCCATGCAGTCGGGCCAGTACCGCCGCTTCAACGTCGCGCCGCCGGTCGGCGGCGACGACTATGCGGCGATGCGCGAGGCGTTGAGCCGGCGCTGCGCGAGAATCGTCGCGGGCGAGTTTCCCTCGCCCGACCTCCTCGTGATCGACGGCGGACGCGGGCAGGTCGCCGTCGCCGCGGACGTCCTCGCGGAACAGGGGCTGCACGGCGTGCCGCTCGTCGGCATCGCCAAGGGCCCCGAGCGCAAGCCCGGCCTGGAGGAGATCGTCTTTCCGGGGCGCGACGATGCGCTGACGCTCCGGTCCGACCACCCCGGGCTGCACCTCCTGCAGCAGATCCGCGACGAGGCGCACCGCTTCGCGATCCAGGGCCACCGCGCGCGTCGCGCCAAGGCGCGCACGACCTCGCCGCTGCAGGACATCGCCGGCGTCGGGGCCGCGAAGCGCAAGGCGCTGCTCACGCACTTCGGCGGGCTCAAGGGTCTCGAGAAGGCGAGCGTGGACGATCTCGCGCGCGTGCCCGGCATCAGCCGTGCGCTCGCGCAGCGCATCTACGCCGGGATTCACTGACCGCGCGTGGCGGTCCCGTTGGCGCGCGCCTGCGCGAGCTGTCGCTTCAGCCGGAATTCCGGATTGTCGGGCGCGAGCGCTTCGGCGCGCGCATAGCAGTCCGCGCTCTCGGCGTAGTGCGCGAGGCGGAACGCGCACAGCCCGGCCGCCGCCCAGGCATTCGCGCCGAAGATCGACGTGTCCCATGCGGTGTCTTCGCACAGGACATCGGCGTGGATCGCGCCGAGCGCGGCGAAGATCGGCAGCGCGCCCTGCGGATCGCCGGCGTCGAGGCGCGTGCGTGCGTCGAGCCACATGAGCGCGTGGTCGCGCGGGAAACGGGCGCGGGCCTCGTCGACGACGGTGCGCGCATCATGCCCGCGATCGACGAGGAGCGATGCGAGATGCAGCCACGGCAGCACGTCGCCGGGCTCGGGTGTCACGCGCGCGGAGGCCGATGCAATCGCCGCGCGCCACGCGCGCTCGGCGCCCGCGTCGTCTCCCGACGCGAGCAGCACGAGGCCCAGGTGGTCGCGGCTGTAGACGTGGTCCGGTTCGACCGCGAGGCGCGCCTCGAGCAGCGGACGGTTGCGCCGGTGCTTCGCGGCGAGGTCGCCGTCGTAGCCGAGATGGTCGATCGCGACCTCGCTCGAGGCGATCGTCGCGCCTTCGCGCGCGCGAAGCTCGTCGAGCGCGGGCAGGATCGACTCGTGGATCGCGCCGCGGAAGCGAAGCTCGCTCCGGCGGCGGAACAGGCGATGCTCGCGGTAGCGCGTGAAGCCGGTTTGCGGCCGGAAGCGCACGGTGCAGGCGATCGCATGCGGATCGGCGAGCAACGGCGCGAGCCTCGCGCGATCCCAGGACGCGACGCGCTCGTCGGCGTCGATGTAGAGGATCCAGTCGCCATGGGCGGCGTCGATGGCGGCGTTGCGCGCGGCGGCGAAGTCGTCGGCCCAGCGATGCTCGATGACGACCGCGCCATGCGCACGCGCGATGTCGCGGGTGCGGTCGGTCGAACCGGTGTCGGCGACGACGATCTCGTCGACGCGTCCGGCGAGCGAGTCGAGGCAGCCGGCGAGGAAGCGTTCCTCGTCGCGGACGATCAGCGAGGCGGAGACGGTCGCGCCGGAACCGGCGCGGGTCGGGAGCAAGGCGGATCGCGGGCGGCGGTGGCCGCCCGCGCGTGACGATTCAGCCTGCGTCGCGGTCCTTGCGATTGCGGCGTCGGCGCAGCAGCAGCGCGCCCGCGGCGCCGACCGCGCCCGCGGCCGCGGCGAGCCCGAGGCCGCTGTCGACCGGAACTTGATACGAAATCGTCTGGTTCGACGACTGCGCCTGCGCGACTCCGCCCAGGTTCTGCATCGTGTAGGACGCGATCACCGGCGCGGCGTAGACCGCCGTGCCGAGCAGGATCTTGCGCAGCGCCTCGCGCCGCTCGGGCGCATAGCGCGCGATCAACCGTTCGATCTTCGGATTGGAGCCCATCGTATGCCTCTCCTTGCGGGGGCGCCTCTTGGCGGGCGCGGGCCGGACGGCCACAACCCGCCAAGCATACAGGGACTTACCCGGCTTGGGGCGGGCGGACCGTCACGAGACGCTCGGACAGGAGACGGGCGAGACAGGCCTCGACCTCGGCCACCGGGTCGGCATCGAGGCGAAACGCCGCGGCGAGCAGCTCCGGAAGCTCGTCCACCCGTGTTGTACCGTCGCAACACTGGAGCACGAAGGCCGCCGATCCGTTCAGGAAGTGGAGCCGGTCGGCGGCGGGATCGTAGACGACGTATCCCTCGGGCACCTCGCGGATCTCGAGGTCGGAGGCGCGCGTCGGCAGGCTGTCGGCGGAGAGGGTCATGGTCGAAGGGCGGACAGGAGGCGGTTGGCCGGCCGGGCAGCGTTCGGAGCGCCCGCGGCGAGCGCGATGGTATCGTGGCCCGCATGCCCCCCGACATCCGATCCGCGAATTCGCCCGCCGAAGGTCTGTCCGCGGCGATGCGGGCACGTCTGCGCCAGCGGGTCGAGTCCGCGATTCCCGCGCTGCACGGCTGGACGACGGTGGACAAGGGCGCGCGGATGGCGGAGATCGTCGTGGAGGCAGCATCGGCCCGGTCGGTGGAGCTGGGCGTCTTCGGCGGGCGCGGCACGATCTCGCTCGCGATCGGCCACGAGGCGATCGGCGTGGGCGAGGTGCTCGCGATCGACCCGTGGGAGGCCGCGGCGTCGCTCGAAGGCGAGAACTCGCGCGAGAACGACGAGTGGTGGGGGAAGCTCGACCACGAGGCGATTTACGCGAGCTGCCTCGAGGCGCTCCGCGCGAGCGACGTCGAGCGCTGGTGCCGCGTGCTGCGCGAGCGGTCCGTCGAGGCGGTGCGCCGGGTCAGCGATGCGTCGGTCGCGGTCCTGCATCAGGATTCCAACCACTCCGAGGCGGTGTCCTGCGCCGAGGTCGAGCAATGGGTGCCCAAGCTGCGGCGCGACGGCTGGTGGATCGCCGACGACACCGACTGGGCCACGACGCAGAAGGCGCAGGCCCGCCTGGTCGAACTCGGGTTCCGCGCGGTCGAGGATCACGGGAACTGGAAGGTGTTCCGGAGGCGATGAGGGCGAGCGCGATCAGCATCGTGTACGCGACGGTGCGGCACGATCCGGGATTCCGCTGGTTCGCGGACGCTCTCGCCCGACAACTCGGCGACGGCGACGACGTCGAGGTGATCGTCGTCGACGCGCACCATTCGCGCGAGCGCACGCGCATCTTCCGGGCCGCCGCGGCCGGGCGCTTCCCGCTCCTCCACGTTCCGGCGAAGCCGTCGCCCTACCAGGGCCGCTGGCGGAGAACCACGCGCGACCTCTTCGCCGCCGCCAGCGCGCGCAACACCGGCATCGTCCACGCGCGCGGACGCTACGTCGTCTTCGTCGACGATTGCGCGGTGCCGGGGCCGAACTGGTGGCGAGCGGTGCGGCGCGGCGCGGTGCACGGCGAGGTCCTCGCGGGCGCCTACGAGAAGCGCTTCGGCATGCGCGTGCGCGACGGCCGGATGGTGGCGAGCCGCCGCGCGGGCCGTTCCATCGACTCACGCTGGACCCACGGAAGCGATGTCGGGCCGGTGCCGATCGGCGGAGGCGGGCTCTACGGATCGAGTTTCGCGGCGCCGCGCGAGCTCTTGCTCGCGGTCAACGGACTGGACGAGATGTGCGACGCGATCGGCGGCGAGGACTACCAGCTCGGGCTGCGTCTCGAGTTCGCCGGGGCGCGCGTGTACTACGACCGCAGCATGCTGATGATCGAGAGCGAGGAACTGGGACGCGCCGGTCCGTCGTACGGACGCCCCGGACGCACGCTCCCCGCGGCCGCGTACGCCGAACGGCTCGCGCTGTTCGGCCTTCGCCGTCGCAGCACCGACGGCGAATCCGACGCCGCGCACATGGTGCTCGACGTCGTGCTCGGCCTTCGTTCCTGGGCCACGCACGGCAACTACTACTGGCTCGCCGACCTCACGCCCGCGGCGCTCGACGATACGGCGCGCCGCTTTCCCCACGCCTACTGGTTCGACGATTGCCCGCTCGCCGCACTCTGACCCGACGCATCGTCCGGCGCCGCATCGTGTCGCGCGGCGAGTTGCCGGGCAGCGACGGCGGCGTCTACAACCCCGGGGCCGTGCGGGGCGACGAGGGCATCGTGCTGCTCGCACGGCGCGAGATCGACTATCGATTCACCTCCGTCGTCCATCCCGAGCGCATCGTCGTCGACCCGCGGAGCTTCGAGATCGTATCGCACCGCACGCTCGCGCGCCGCGGCTACCCGGAGGATTCCCGGGTCGAGGATTTCCGCCTGATCCGCCACGACGGCCTCGTGCTCGCGGTGCACACGCTCGTTCGGCCGGGCGGGCGCATCCGGCCGATGATCTCGGTGGTGGGCGAGCGCAGGCTCGAGCCGTGGGACGCGCTGGAGCTGCCGTTCGAGACCGAGCGTGTCGAGAAGAACTGGGTGCTGTTCGAACACCAGGGCACGCTGTGCTGCCTGTACCGGCTCGATCCGCTGACGATCCTCGCGCGCGAACGGGGCCGGTGGCGCACGGTCGTCCGGCGCGACAACGGCTGGAGCGCGGACTTTCGCGGCATGCTGTCCAACTCCGCGAACCTCGTGCCGTTTCGCGACGGCTACCTGGGGTTCTGGCACAGCATCGTCGACGGCCGCTACGTGCAGGGCGCGATGACGCTGACGCCGGAGCTCGCGATCGGCGCGGCGACCGGCGTGCTGCTCGACGGCCGCGATGCGGCGCCCGGCCACAAGCCCGGCGTGCTCTACGTGAGCGCGCTCGTCGCCGACGGGGGCCGCGTGCTCGCGTTCTACGGCGAGGGCGACGCGCATTGCGGTGTCGCGGTCCTCGATGCCGGCGAGCTCGCCGCCGAACTCGACCGCAGCCCGTTCGCCGAACGAGCGCCGATCACCGTGCGCCTCGAGCCCGCGTCGATGGGCGAGCTCTACCGCGCGATGGTGCGCCTCGACCGCATGACGACGCGCGGGACGCCGCGCCCGCTGTGGGTCGACGTGCCCGACCGATCGCTGCACGAGGCGGTGAGGCGTTTCGGGGTGCGCGGACTCGCGCTGCGCAGTCTGGACGGACGCGAGCGCGACTACGACGTCGAGTCGCTCGGCGCCACGCGCGGGTCCCCTGCCGCGCGCCGCGCGCGCCGATCGTAGGCGCCCACGATCGCGCGTCGCGCGGGCAGCTCCACGCCACGCCGGGCGAGGTGCGCCAGCGCGAGCAATGCCGCCGCGAAGGCGAGCGCCGCCGGGATCGCGCCGATCGCCGCGACGAGCGGCAGCCACACCGGCGTGCTCGCGAGCGGCGCGTGGACGAGGTAGGTCGCGTAGCTCAGGTCGCCCAGATGGACGGCGCCCCGCGTCGACAGGATGCGCGAGACCGCGCCGCGCCCGGGGGAGAGCGCGATGAACAGCAGCGCGAACGCCGGCGCCGCCGCGATCTGCGCGAGCCAGTCGGCCACGCCCGGTCCCACGGCGATCGCGGCCCGGGGCACCTTCGGGAGTCCCGCGAGCGAAATGGCCGTCAGCGCCAATGCGGCGGCTTCGAGCGCAGTCGCGGCGACGATGCCGGCGGGGAGGCGCGGGCGGCATGCCGAATACGCGCGCGCGGCGACCATGCCGAGCACGAACTCGACCAGACGCGCGGGCGGAAAGAAGTGGTCGAGCGTGTACCAGTTCACCTGGTCGAGCGGTAGATCGGCGCGCGGGCCGCCGATCGCGTTGGCGAGGAGCGGTGGTGCGAGGCTCACCGCGAAGGCGAGCGCGAGACTGCGCCACGGCGCGAGCCGGACCGGGGCGAGGAGCAGCGGAAAGGCCGCGTAGAAGAACACGTCCACCGACAGCGTCCATGCCGGCCCGTTGTAGGCGCCCGAGTAGCCGGCGATCGGAATCCACGACTGGAGCAGCGCGAACGACGCGAGCGCCGCCAGCCACGGGTCGATCCCGACGTGGAGAATCCTGCTGGTGGGGAACAGCAGGATCGTCGCGAGCAGGACCGCGGCGTGGAGCGGCCAGATGCGCGCGAAACGCAACGCGAGGAAGCGTCCGACGGCAGCGCGATCGTCGAGGGCCGGGTAGTTGTAGCCGAGCACGTAGCCGGACAGGACGAAGAACAGCGACACGCCCGCATTCGCGGCGAAGAGGAACGGCGCGCCGGGCACCCAGCCGAACAGCGGCGCGGCGTGGCCGATCACGATGAGCGCCGCCGCGACGAAGCGCAACGGCGTCAGGGCGTCGAGGCGCGGCGGCAACGGGTGCGGAGAACGCGGGGTGTTCCCGTCCACCGGGAAGCGGCGCGGCCGATGCGGCGGGGGCGGGTGGTCTGCGGGCACGGAGGAGGACGTCGGGCAGGCGACGGCGCCGGCGGATCATCGCAGGTTTCGCCTCGACTCGAGCGCATCGCCGCCCGCCGGACAGGTGCGCGCGGTAGAATCGGCGCGACCGCTCGCGACGATCCGCCATGGCGCTCAACGTTCCGACCGCGCTCACGTGGCTCAGGATCCTGCTGATCCCGGTCTTCGTCGGCGTCTACTACCTGCCCGACGCGTGGCTCGCGCCCGCCGGCAAGAACTGGCTCGCGATGTCGATCTTCGCGATCGCCGCGCTGACCGACTGGCTCGACGGCTGGCTCGCGCGAAAGCTCGGCCTGACGAGCGCCTTCGGCGCCTTCCTCGACCCGGTCGCCGACAAGTTGATGGTGGCGGCGGCGCTGATCCTGCTGGTCGCGCTCGGGCGCGCGCACGCCTACCTCGCGATCATCATCATCGGACGCGAGATCGCGATCTCGGCGCTGCGCGAGTGGATGGCCGAACTCGGGCAGCGCCGCAGCGTCGCCGTCGCGTTCGTCGGCAAGTTGAAGACCGCAGCGCAGATGACGGCGATCATCGCGCTCCTGCTCTACGAGCCGCTCATCCCCGGCGTGCCGACGCCGCTCCTGGGCACGGTCGCGCTGTGGATCGCCGTCATCCTCACGCTGTGGTCGATGTTCCACTACCTGCGGCTGGCGGCGCCGTACTTCCGCTCCGATCGCTGACCGGGCCGTGACGTCCGACGCGCGGCCGACCCCGGGGCGCGGGGCAGGAAGACGAGCCGCTGCGGGCGCGTTGGCCCGCGATCCGGCGCGATGCTATAATCGAAGGCTGTTCCCCGATAGCTCAGTCGGTAGAGCGACGGACTGTTAATCCGCAGGTCCCTGGTTCGAGCCCAGGTCGGGGAGCCATCCTGCTTTATGTCCAGCGATAGCACCTACTAACTGGGGTCTATTAATAGACCCCATTGGGGTCTATTTCGACCCCGCGATCATCGGTCTTTCGTTCGGGCGCACTGTCTCCGGTATCAACTCCTTCAAGTAGATCTCCGTCGTCCGAACACTCTTGTGACCGAGCAAGTGCTGCAGCTCGCGGATGGGTCGACCCGCGCGGTATTCGTCGGTGGCACCCTTCGCGCGCAGATCGCGCAAGCCAAAGTCGCTCACGTTTGCAGCGATGCAATGGCGACGGAACATCGACGTGAGTCCGTCCGTCGTATAACGGTCTCCGTCTTCGCGATGCACGAAGGTACTGCGGACAACCGACGCGGCCAGGCACTCGTCGATGATCTTGGCGAGCTCACCGACGATCTCGATTTCCACTATGACTCGCGTCTTGCCGCGCGAAAAACGCAATACGCGTTCACCATTGGACCGCCGAAGGATGTTGCGAGGTCCAAGCGCCAGTATGTCAGCGGGCAGCGCGAGCGTTCGCACAGCTAAGGCCATCGCGCGTCGCACCGCGGCGCCGGCGCTGGAATAGACGGCAAGATACTCCTCATTGGTAATCAATCGTTCGCGGCGCATCTTACGCGGGCGCTTGACCTCACGGCACGGATTGGATGATGCGCGTCCGGATTCAACCGCGTAAGCCATGGCTGCAGACAGACAAGCCATCTCATTTCGAACGTGCCGCGGCGCATCTTGCGCGCGTGCATCGCGGAACGCGGCAACATGCTTCGGCTCGAGTGATTTGATCGGGAAGTGTCCGAGACCAGCCTTTAGTATTGCCGCATCCTTGGCGTAATCCTTGGCCGTGCGCTTCGCCATCGCTTCAGCCTTGACCTTGCCAGGACACACTATGCCGGTGAATATATCGAGCAACCAGGCAACCGTGTCGGATCTGCCGCCATCGCGCTTCCAGGCCGCATATCCCTGCATCGCCTCAACGTAATCCGTCCCGAAATAGACCCAAGGGCTGCCGCGCAGCCGCGCGCGATACTGCCGGCGATGCTTGTACAGGCCCGCTGGCAATGGCTGTTCACGCTTAAGATGTGTGCGGCGCCGTCCCATGCCTTCCCCTGATGGCCTGAACATTGACCTCGAGTTGTTGCACGACGTCGTGAGCGGCCACCCCTCCAAGCGCCGCGGTTGCCGCATCTTTGGCGACAAGCAGCACCCCGTCGGAAGGGTGAATCTTGAACGGAATGCCCAAGCGGCGCAACACGCGCGCTTGCGCCGCGGGGCGCTCGCGTCGCGTGAGCTCAGCCAGATCGGAAGGAGAGAGTATCAATTGCCTTTCTCAATCGCCAACAGAAATTTTGTAGGAGGGGAACCGGGGAATGCACAACGCTATGGGTTGCGTTACGGAAGCAGAATAGTCGTCCGCCGCGGGAGAGCAGAGCTTCCCCGCTCGGAAGGTCCACGCTTAACGCCGCGAAGGGGTGTGGTCGCACGCGTCGCCGCGCGCGCGAAAAAGAAAAGGCCCTCGGTCCTTGCGAACTGAGGGCCTTGCTGCGTGATGCGCCGTCGAGT
>JABTUF010000012.1 GCA_015075645.1 Burkholderiales bacterium
GGTTTCGCAGGCTCGTCATCGCTGCCGATCAGCGGGATTCGAGGTCGGGCCATGACCTCGACGGCGAAGCTGTCCCCGGACCGCAGCATGGACTTCCATTCACGCAACGAATAGACCTTCGGATTGATGTCGCGCCCGAGTTGCTGCTGGGCCGCCTGCAGCGCGTCGACGACGGAGCCGAAGTCCACCGCGCCGACGATAAGGAGGTCGATGTCGCTGTCCGCGGATTCGGTGCCCCGCGCCATCGAGCCGAAGACGAACGCGGCCTCGATGCGGTCGGCGAGCGGCGCGAGCGCCTCGATCAGGACGTCCGCAAGTCCTACGCTCTTGCGCAGAATGCCGGCCAGTTCCGGATAGATCGGGTGACCGCGGTTGGCCGAGTACCGGACCTGGTTGCCGACGCGCTCGCTCTCGAGCAGGCCGGCCACCTGCAGGCGCCTCAGCTCCTTGTTCAGCGTCCCGGCGGTCGTGCCGGTCAGGCGGGCGATCTCGCGCACGTGCAGGCGCCGCTCCGGGTTCAGCAGAAGCAGCGAAAGGACCTTCCGCCGGTAGGCGGCGGGGAACAGGAGGGACGCCGCGCCGGCCCGGCGAGATGTAGCGTTCATGGCTACGATAGTAGCAGTAGAAGCTACAACGGGCAAATGCCGACGCGGGAGACGGCGTGCCCGGAGTCGGGATGCGAGGATGGGACAAGGTTGAGCTCATGCAAGCGCCGCAGCGTTCCCGCTCGTCGGTCGGCGTCCGCAGAGCAACGCGGCGCAGGATCCGGCCGTTCCGAGCGTTGCGACAGTGTCGCGGAGGAGGATGGGCCTCGCCATCGGCCGGAGGTCCGAGGGATCCGACTCGGGCGTTCGAAGGCCGGCCGGCATCGACGGCGACGACGTCGGTGAATTGGACGTCCGTCCGACGGCTTTCGAGCTTGAGCCGAGGGGGGAAGGAAAGGCGTCGGGCTGAAGCCCGACCTACAGGTGCGTCGCGTGTCGGGCTAAAGCCCGACCCACGGGGGAGGGTGGTGGGTCGGCCTTCAGGCCGACAATGCGCAGTGGTGGGTCGGCCTTCAGGCCGACACCGCCGACCCCCGCAGGAAATCGTCGTACGCGCGGCGAATGCCCTCGCGCAGTTCGATGCGCGGACGCCAGCCGAGGCGCGCGAGCTTCGTGGTGTCGAGGAGCTTCTGCGGCGTGCCGTCGGGCTTCGAGGTGTCCCAGCGGACCTTCGCATCGCCGCCGACGACCGAGCGCACGACCTCGCTCAGTTCGCGGATCGACAGGTCCGATCCGCATCCGACATTGACGAGCGGCGGCGCGCTTGCGTCGAGCATCGGCGCGATCGTCTCGGCCGGCAGCGCCATCAGGTGGACGCACGCCTCGGCCATGTCGTCGCTGCAGAGGAACTCGCGGCGCGGCGCGCCGGTGCCCCACAGCGGCACCTCGACGTCGCCGCGCACCTTCGCCTCGTGGAACTTGCGGATCATCGCCGGCAGGACGTGGCTCGTGCGGAGGTCGTAGTTGTCGCCGGGGCCGTACAGGTTCGTCGGCATCGCGCACAGGTAGCGCGTGCCGTACTGCCGGTTGTACGACCAGCACATCTCGATGCCCGCGATCTTGGCGATCGCGTAGGGTCGGTTCGTGGGCTCGAGCGGGCCGGTCAGCAGGAACTCCTCGCGGATCGGCTGCGGGCAGTCGCGCGGATAGATGCACGACGAGCCGAGGAACAGCAGGCGCCTCACGCCGGATCGCCACGCCTCGTGGATCACGTTGGTCTGGATGGCGAGGTTCTCGCGGACGAACTCGGCCGGCAGCGTGGCGTTGGCGACGATGCCGCCGACCTTCGCGGCGGCGAGGAAGACCACCTCGGGCCGCTCGTCCCGCATGAACCGCGCGGTCGCGGCCGCGTCGGTCAGGTCGAGTTCGTCGCGGGTGCGCGTGACGAGGTTGCGGTAGCCGCCCGCGCGCAGCACGCGCAGCAGCGCGGAGCCCGCGAGCCCGCGGTGGCCGGCGACGAAGATCCGCGTGTCGGGCGTCATCCTTCGCGGCGGTCGGGGACGGCGTGGCCGTGGCGGCGGACGAGGTCGTCGCGCTGGGCGATCCTGAAGTCCTCGCGCACCATCTCGGAGACGAGTTGCGCGAAGCTCACCTCGGGCGCCCATCCGAGCCGCTCGCGCGCGACGCTCGCGTCGCCGAGCAATGTGTCGACTTCGGCCGGCCGCAGGTAGCGGCGGTCGACGCGCACGATCGTCTGGCCGGGGCGAAGGCCGGTGGCGGCCGCGGGGTCGAGCCGTGAGACGCGCGCGACCTCGTCGGCGCCGGAGCCTTCCCACGCGAGCGCGACGCCGAGTTCCGCCGCGGCGGCGGTGACGAACTCGCGCACGCTGCGCTGCTCGCCGGTCGCGATGACGAGATCCTGCGGCTGCGGTTGCTGGAGCATCAGCCACATCGCGCGCACGTAATCGCGCGCGTGGCCCCAGTCGCGGCGCGCGTCGAGGTTGCCGAGCCACAGGCACTCCTCGAGCCCCAGCACGATGCGCGCGAGCGCGCGGGTGACCTTCCTCGTGACGAAGGTCTCGCCGCGGATCGGCGACTCGTGGTTGAACAGGATGCCGTTGCACGCGTAGAGGCCGTAGGCCTCGCGGTAGTTCACCGTGATCCAGTAACCGTAGAGCTTGGCGACGCCGTAGGGCGAACGCGGATGGAACGGCGTGGTCTCCCGCTGCGGCGTCTCGCGCACGCGGCCGAACATCTCTGAGGTCGAGGCCTGGTAGAAGCGGGTCCGCTCGCGCAGCCCGAGGATGCGGATCGCCTCGAGCAATCGCAGCGGGCCCAGCGCGTCGGAGTTCGCGGTGTACTCGGGCTCCTCGAACGAAACCGCGACGTGGCTCTGCGCGCCGAGGTTGTAGACCTCGTCCGGCTGGACCTTCTCGAGGACGTGCGTGAGGCTCGACGAGTCGGTCAGGTCGCCGTGGTGCAGGATGAAGCGGCGGTTGGCGACGTCCGGCGCCTCGTAGAGATGGTCGATGCGGTCGGTGTTGAAGAGCGAGGTGCGGCGCTTGAGGCCGTGTACCTCGTAGCCCTTGCCGAGGAGCAGTTCGGCGAGGTAGGCGCCGTCCTGGCCCGTGACGCCGGTGATCAGCGCGGTGCGCGGCATGGCGAGGCGGTGCGGAGACGGGGCGACATGCGGTGGCGGTGCGTGCGGGCGGACTCGAAGCTATCACACCCGTGGGGCGGGCTTCAGCCTCTGTGGGTCGAGCTTCAGCCCGACGCCTTTCCTTCGCATGCTCGAACACCGTCGGCCTGAAGGCCGACCCACCGCGGGAATGCTGCATCCTTGTCGGCCCGAAGGCCGACCCACAGAAGGGGACGCGCGAGCGCAGACCCGGATCAGCGCATCTTGCTCAGGCGTTCGGCCATGCGCGTCTGCCAGCCCGGCCCGGTTGCTCTCCATCGCTCGATCACATCGACCGGAAGTCGGATGGAGATCAGCTTGCGCGGATTCTCCGATCGCGGCCGGCCTCCCTTGTTGACCACCGCGCGCGACAGGGCTTCCTCGGTTAGCGCCGGGAGTTCCTTGTACTCGTGCGCCCGAATCCTGTGGGCATCGACCTTCGCAAGGTCAGACTTCAAAGTACGGCGCGAGGCGGGCTTTCTCACGATGGTTTGCCTTTCGCATGCTGAATACATGGCGGGCCGCTCCCCGCAGCGTGTAGCCGATCAAAACGAGGCGGCCGGCCAGCAAGCCGTAGCAGACGATTCGAGGCTCGCCGTAGTTTCTGCGCCTGTCCTCGAACTCGACCGTGGTGCCCGCGAACACGATCGCGGCATCCTCGAAGTCCAGGCCCCGTTCGGCGAGCGTCGTGCCCGCTTCGCCGGGTCGAAGGTGAGGCGCATCGGTTATTGTATCTACAACAACCGCGACGCGCAAGGACAGCCGTCGTCGCGGGAGTGCGCAGGGGAAACAGGAGCAGGACTGGATGCCGGCATCGAGACCGGCATGGGTAGATGAGGCGGGTTGAGGCGCAAGTGCGTCGGGCCGAAGCCCGATCGAAGGTGAGAATGCCGCATCCTAGTCGGGCTGAAGCCCGACCCACAGCGGGGGTTGTGGGTCGGCCTTCAGGCCGACATGGGGCGATTGGTAGGTCGGCCTTCAGGCCGACATGGGGCGATTGGTAGGTCGGCCTTCAGGCCGACATGGGGCGATTGGTAGGTCGGCCTTCAGGCCGACACCGAGGATGCCGAAATTCATCGCAATGACGGTAGACGGCGATTGTGAATCCAACTGGAACCGCGGCGCACAGCGCCGTCACACGCACTTGATGCCGCGATTTTCGAACCCCGGACGCGGCACGCGATGATGCGCACGCTGCGCTGCGTGCTGCTGACGCTGCTCGTGACCGCGCTGCTGGTCGCGGGAGCGGGGACGATCGCCGCATGGCGCGTCGGCTACTGGCTCGAGGCGCCGGGAGAGGCGCCGCGCCATGCCGACGCGATCGCGGTTCTGGGCGGGGACGAGGAGGGCGAGCGCGCGCTGCGTGCGATGGCGCTCTACCGCGAAGGTTACGCGCCGCTGTTCGTCGTGACCGGTCTCGAGCGCGGCGTCGCGCCGGTGCCGGCGGAACTCAACTGGCGCATCGAGATGCTCGAAGCGGGCGGCGTGCCGCGTTCGGCGATGCGATTCGAGGCGGAGCCGTACAACAGCTACACCGAGGCGGTGCTCCTGCGCGACCTGATGCGCAGGGAGGGCTGGCGCACGATCCTCGTGGTGAGCGATCCGCCGCACATGCGGCGGTTGTCGTGGATGTACGCCGACGCGTTCGGGGGCACCGGGCTCGAGTATGTGCTCGTCGCGTCGCAGCCCGACTGGTGGCGGCCCGGCGAGTGGTGGCGCGTCGAGCGCTCGGGACAATTCGTGCTGCAGGAGATCATCAAGCTCGGGTACTACGCCGCGCGGAAGTGGCGGCAATGACCTGTGGGTCGGCCTTCAGGCCGACGTGGTGCTTCCGGTGGGTCGGCCTTCAGGCCGACATGGACCGGCGCGTCGGGCTGAAGCCCGACCCACGGAGAGGCGCCCGTCGGGCTGAAGCCCGACCCACAGCCCATCCCGTAGGTCGGCCTTCAGGCCGACATGGACCGGCGCGTCGGGCTGAAGCCCGACCCACGGAGACGCGCCTGTCCGCCTGAAGCCCGACCTACGCGATCCGGCCGTTCTCCATGCGCAGGACGCGCTGCGCGACGGCGAGGCTCGCGGGCCGGTGGGTGATCAGGAGCACCGTCCTGCCGGCGAGCGCCTCACGCGAAGCTTCGAGGAATTCGATCTCGCCCTGCGGATCGAACATCGCGGTGGCCTCGTCGAGGATGAGGATCGGCGGATCCTTGAGGAGCGCGCGGGCGAGCGCGAGCCGCTGCTGCTGGCCGCCGGACAGGCGCACGCCGCGGTCGCCGACGATCGTGTCGTAGCCGTGCGGCAGCGCGTCGACGAAGTCGTGCGCGCGCGCGAGCCGAGAGGCGCGCTCGATCGCATCGTCGGTCGCTCCGGCGCGTCCGTACGCGATGTTGTCCCGCACGCTCGCGTTGAACAGCAGCACGTGCTGCGGCACGACGCCGATCTGGCTGCGCAGGCTCTCGAGCGACACGGTCGCGATGTCGTGGCCGTCGATCGCGATCGTGCCGCCGCCGCGTTCGTGCAGTCGCATGAGCAGGTGGGCGAGCGTGCTCTTGCCCGCGCCGTTCGGGCCGACGATCGCGACGGTCTCGCCGGCGGCGATGCGGAGATCGAGCCCGTCGAGCGCGGGCGGGCGGCCGGGATAGGCGAACGACACCTGATCGAACACGATCGCGCCGCGCGCCGGGGGGAGCGTCGCGCCCGAGTCCGCTGCGGGCTCCGGCTTCTCGTCGAGCGCGCGCGTGAGGCGGGCGAGCGCGCCGCGCGCGGTCTGCGTGCTGCCGTAGACGTCGGCGAGCCCCGCGACGGGTCGCGTGAGCAGCATCGCGTAGAGCAGGAAGCTCACGAGTTCCTGCGGCGACAGGGCGCCGCCGGTGACCCGTGCTCCGCCGAGCCACAGCAGTGCGACGATGCCCGCCGCCGCCACGAACTGCAGCGCGGGGCCGAGCGCCGCCTGGATGCGCAGTTGCCGCGTCGTGAGCCGCAGGATCCGGTCGACCTGATTGCGGTAGCGCGCGGATTCGTGACGCTCGCGCGTGAACGACTTGATCGCGGGCAGCATGCCGAGGTTCTCGTCGGCGATCGCCACCGCCGCGGCGTGCTCCTCCTGCAACTCCGAGGCGAGCGGGCGGAGCCGCCGTCCCGCGATCTTGGCCGCGAGATAGAAGAGCGGCACGGCGAGCATCGCGAGGGCGGCCATCGCCGGTTCCAGCCGGAACATCATCGCGAGCGCACCGGCGACCGTGGCGGCGAGCGGCAGGAGGGCGACCGCGGTGCCGGCCAGGTACTCGCCGATGACGTAGACGTCGCTCGTGAGGAGCGCGAGCGTCTCGCCGTGGCGCCGCTGGTGGAAGAACGAGAGCGGCAGCGCCTGCAGGTGATCGTAGACGCGCACCTTGAGCTCGGAGGCGATGCGCTCGGCGGTGCCGCCGAGCACGACCGCGTTCGCGAAGCGCAGCAGCGCCTGCACGGCGAAGAGCGCGAGCATCGCGGCGAGGATCGTCGTCGTGGAGAGCGCGACGGCGCCGCCCGGGAGCCATGCGCCGGCGAGTGCGCCGCCGAGCCACGGCACCGCGAGTGCGGCGGTGGTTTCCGCGAGCATCAGCAGCACGCACAGCGCGAGCGCGGCGCGGTGCGGCCGGGCGAACGCGGCGAGGGTGCGGAGGTCCCGGGAGAACACGGCGCCGAACGCGGGTCAACGTTCCCGCGCCGGGCCGCGCGGGGCGAGCCGGCCCAGCCAGCGCCGGGCGTGCAACAGCGGCAGCGCGCCTCCGCTCGCACCGGGGAAGCGCTCGCGCATGTACTCGGCGTCCGGCAGCAGGCGACCGGCGAGGTAGGCGAGACGCGTGCGCACCGTCGGGACGGCGCGAAGCTCGAGCCACTCGCGGCGAAGGCGCCCCGCGCGCAGGAACGCCGCGCCCGACGCGGCCATCGGCCTGCGCTCCAGTGCGACGATCAGCGCATCGACGCGCGTCGACGGCAGGGCGTCGGTGCACCGTCGCAAGCCTTCGATGGCGATCGCGGCGATCCGCTTGTCGCGAACGAGCGTCACGAAGCGCGATGTCTCGCCGTCGCTCATCGCCTCGGCGAGGAGGCGGAAGTCGTGGAGCCAGATCAGCCGGTCGCCGGAGCCCTGCCCGACGAACGCGTTGTTGCCGGCGCGGTGCATGAGCGCGATCGCGAGCGCGTGCGCGTCGCCGGGACGGCGCGCGCCCGGACCGAGCGCGTCGACCGGCAGCGACGCTGCGGCGAGTTCCTCGAAATCGAACAGCCACGCGAACGACTGCGCGTTGGACAGGCGCCAGTGGAGATCGATGCTCGACGCTCCGCCGTGCGGGTCGACGCGCGTCATCTCGGTCTGGTAGCCGACGTAGGTGCTCGCCGGGCCGCAGGTGCGGCGGTGGCCGAGCGCGCGCAGGACGGCGAGTGCCGCGTCGCGGGCGTGCGGGGCCACGAGGACGTCGGTGTCGGCGCGCGGGCGCAGCGCGGCGTTCGCGTAGTGCGTGTGGGCGAGCGCGGCGCCCTTGAAGACGAGTGCGTCGACGCCGGCGTCCGCGAGCGCGGACAGCACCCGCGCGAGTTCCGGCTGCCGCCGATGCTCGGTCATCGCCTGCACGAGCGCATCCTCCCGGCACGCGGTACGGATCGACTCGGGCCACGACGCGTGCGCGCCCGCGAGGACGGAATCCGGTCCGCCGGCCTGCGCTTTCGGCGCGGATCCCATCGCCCGGAATCGGGCGTCGAGCAGGGGCGTGACGCCGTGGTGGCGCGCCTCGCGCAGGAATTCCGTCACCGCATCCGCGCCTGCGTCCGAGGGCCACGCGGGCGACTCGCCGCGGAGCAGCGCGCAGATGAGCGGGAGGGCGGGGGCAGGCATGGGGCGGACCGTCGCGATTATCGCGCGGGGAAGGGCGTCAGGACGAAGCCCGTCCCGGGAGGAGCGCTGGCGCTGCGGTTTGCCCGCAGGTTCGGCTTCAGCCGAACGCCTTTCGCATCGACGCTGCGAACCCCGTCGGGCTGAAGCCCGACCCACCACCCCCACGTAGGTCGGCCTTCAGGCCGACGCGGTTGCAGCGAAATGTACGTGTCGGGCTGAAGCCCGACCCACGAGGATTGTGCGAACCCCGTCGGGCTGAAGCCCGACCTACGAGGATTCCGCCGCCGCTGCCCGCACATGCGCGACGATCGCCGCGCGCACGCCAGCGAGATCGTCGTAGCGTCTCGGGTAGTCGAGCGCGTAGTGGATCGGCTCGTTCGCGAGCGCGGCGACCTGGTCGAAGTGGGAGGCGATCCGCGGTTTCTCCTCGACGTCGAGCAGGAACGAATGGCGCACCCACTCGATCATCGCGTCGGGACCGGAGAGGCGACGGAAGCTGATGTCGCCCGCGCTGCCGTCGCCAAGGAAATAGACGTGGCGGAGCGGCTGCGGCTCGACGCAGAACGCGAGCCGGTCGCCGGCGAGGAACCGCGCCTTCGACGTATACGAGAGCGGCGGCGCGGAAGGCGTGCCCGGCGCGATCAGCGCTTCCGCGCTGTCCTCCCAGAGTCGGATCGACGGGTGGCTCGGCAGCGCGAGGTGTCCGCGCGCGGCGCGCTCGACGACGAGGCCGTCGTCGGTGAGGAAGCGGTGGCCGTCGATCGCGAAGCTCGCCGCGAGCGTCGACTTGCCGCGTCCCGAGGCGCCGACGAAGGCGACCGCGCCGCCGTCGACCTCGACCGCGCTCGCGTGGAACACGAGCTTGCCCTGCTTCGACAGCGCGAGCGGCAGCACCTGGTTCAGGTAGAGCTGCTGCACGACCGCGTCGGTCGTTTCGAGCGCCGGTTCGCAGCGCACGCGCCGGCCGTCCGACGACACGACGAAGTCGGCGAGTTGCGGGAAGCGCAGCCGGTAGCCGCCGCGCTCGCGGTGGAACTCGGTCCACGACTCGCCGCCGGGCATCTGCCAGGCGTGGAACGGAGCCGGCAGCAGGGCCGGCTCCCGCGTGCCCGCGATCTCCAGTTCGACCGTCACTCGGTATCGCGGCCGAGCACCTGCGCGACGAATCGCGCGGTCTCGCCTTCCGACGGGAACAGGTTCGGATGATCGCGCAGCACGGTGCGCTCGATCTCGCGCACGCTGCGCATGCCGTCGCAGTAGCCGAGCACGATCGCGGCCGCGCGCGCGGGGCGCGTGAGCCGCGGCACGTGGTCGGGGCGCGAGCGCACGAGGTCGTGGGGGAGCGAGGGCATTCCCGGCCAGGTCGATTGACTGTAGCGGCGCCCCGACGGCAGCTCGACGACCCACGCGATCAGATGGTCGTCGTGACGGGTCATCACGCTCGCGCGGACGACGTCGCCCGCATGCACCGGCACGGATTCCTCCACCGGCAGGAACGCCTGCGGGCGGTCGATCGCGCGATCGGAGAGCGGCGAGTTGGTCATCGACACGCCGGGCGCGAGTTCGCAGTCGAACCAGCCGGCGAGTCCGTGCAGCGTGCCGTCGCGTTCGATCGGGAGGGAGGCTGACCAGCGAAAGAACCCCGGGCTGTCCCGGGAGAGGTCGATGTCGCCCAGATGCGCCGGCGCGCCGAGCAGCGCGTCGGAGCGGAACCGCGCCGAGTGCCTTAGGTTCGCGGCGTGGCGCGCGAGCCAACCGAACTCGGCGGGCACGTGGTCCGCGTGCCAGCCGTCGACCTTCGCGCGCGCGGTGGCGGATTCGACCGCCGCGAGGCGCAGGCCGATCCGCTGCGGAATCACCGTTCCTCCGGGCGCGAGCAGGCGGCCTCGCGCGTCGTCCATCATCGCGACGATTCCGTAATCGAAGCCGAAGTAACCGACGTGATCGCAAATCGCGACGTCGACGGGTGCCGGGAGCGTGACGCGCTGCGAGCGTTCCTGGACGAAGGTGCAGCGACCGGCAAGCCCCGCTCCGGCCATCGTGCGCCGCGCGACTTCGATCATCGCGGTCGAATCGATCGCGTCGACGTGCGATGCGCCGGCCTCGAGGCAAAGGAGGCCGAGGACGCCGCTGCCGCAACCCAGATCGGCGACGCGGTCCCCCGGTTTCAGCGTGCGCTCGATCGCCGCCCGGAACGTCTCGAGACGCACCCGATCGGCGACGTAGTCGAGGTGCTCGACGAGCATCGGGCCATGCGCGCTGTCGCCCGCGACGGTGCGTCGCGGCAGCCGCGCGGCGACAGGTCCGGCGACGCGGAACCGGACCGGACTAGGCGGCCTGCCGTACAGCGGCCGCCGCGCGGTTCGTCACCGCATCTTCCGCATGTGCGGCAGGATGTCGCCTGCCACGGCCGTAGCCCCACCCTGAGTCAGAGTGCGGAGCGGACCGAAGTCCAAGAGCCCGGGCGCCGCGTAGGGCTTGTGTCCGGGGGCCGGTGCAACCGACTCGGCTTCCTCGTGGGCGGCCTGATCGTGCCGGTCGTATCGGGTCATGCCTGCCACCTCCCTGTCACCTGCGGGCCGCGAGCGACCGCAGCCAAGTCTCCAGTCCGACGATCGTCATGAGCTGGTAGTGTACATGCAGCGGCGCCTCGCGGAACCGGGTGAGGGAGGCGAGCGCGCGGCCGCGGCTCACGAACCGCTCCGAACACCAGTCCCCCGATCCGAACAGCCACCCCTCGATGGCCTCGAAGCTCTGCTGCAGGACGTGGACATTGTAGCTGTTGAATTCGACTTCCCAATGATCTGAGACAAGGGCGCGGGGCATGTACGGCAGTCCGCGGGCGATGAGCGGTTTGTACTCCCCATGGTCGTAGGTCCTCGGAAGGTACCTGGCGTCGGTGCCGAGCACGAGCTCGAAGAGTCGACGGTCGAGCAGCGGGCTCGCGAGCACGAACCCCTCGCAGGCCATCTCGTCGCGGGTCCACTGGCGCGCCCATTCCACCGCCGGATTGACGGCAGCCTGCCAGCGGATCTCGGCACTGTGGGAACCGTAGCCGATGGTCGGCGGGGCGGATCGGGCGGCCAGGCGCGCGGCAACGCCCTGCGCATAGGGGGTGAGCCAGCCATCCCCGGCCGGGACGCGCGTACGCGGCGACAGCACGCGGCGCAGGGCGCGGTAAGGCCGCTTGACCGCTTCCGGACAGAGCGCACGCGCGAGTTCGAGCGCGGTCGCCCGGACCGACTCGTTTCGGAGGGACGCGACCCGGCGCACGGCCGCCGGGAATCGCCACGTGCCGATCGAGCGGGCGAGGTCGATGTGCCAGTCGTTGTCGACGGTGAGTTCGTCGCCGCCGAGTCCCATCATCAGGGTCACGAAGCCGTGCTCGCGCGCGAGGGAGAAGCAGTCGCCGAAGAAAGGGGCCTGGAAGTTCACGAGCGGCAGGTCGTGGCGGGCCACGTGGCGGCGCATGGTGTCTGCGTCCAGCCCCCGCCCCACAGGCGTGACCCGCAGGCCGGTGAGACCGTTCGCGGCCAGCGCGATGTCGATGCGCGACGCTTCGTTGCACGGCAGGTCGCCGAACGTGCCGGAGAGCGCCGCGACCCGGGGGACGGCGCCCGGCCGATCGCGGGCGAGTTCCGAGACCATGCCCGCGACCGCCGTCGAGTCGTAGCCGCCGCTCATCAAGATCGCGGTCGGTCGTGCTGGATCGAGCCGGTCCGCGACGGCGGCACGTAGCGTGCTCTCGAATGCCTGCAGCAGTTCTCCGGCGCTGCGGATCGGTGGAGGGGGGAAGCGCGGACCCCAATAGCGTGCGATGTCGAGTCGGCCGTCCCGCCAGCGCAGGACGTGTCCCCCCGGCAGGCGCTGGATCGAGCGGTAGAAGGTCGCGTCCGGTGTCGAGCAGGTGTTCTGGAGCATCGCGACGACCGACTCGTCGTCGGGCTCGCTCGCGACCCAGTCGAGCGTGCGCAGTGCCCGGGTTCCGGAGGCGAACGCGAGCATCGAGCGGTCCTCCGATCGGGCGTAGTAGAGCGGCAACTGGCCGAGCGGCTCGGTGGCGATCACGAGTTCCCGTGCGATCGGATCGAAGAGCGCGAACGCGAAGTCGCCAATGAGCCGGTCGAGGAGTCTCGCGCCCAGGTCGCGCCACAGTTCGGCGACGACGCGCGCGTCGGTCCGCGGCCCTGTTCCGGTGGCGGAACGGAGCGCCTGCAGGTTGAAGATTCGGCCGTCGATCACGGCTCGGACGTCGCCTTGACGGGCCGTTCCCGCCGCGCCCATCCGCGCCGCCCCGGACAGCCAGACCAGCGTGCCGCCGGGCGGGCCGCACAGGTCGGCGTCGTCCGGAGGTCCTCCCGACAGGGTCTCGATGGACAGGCGGGCGCGCTCGCTGTCGCGCCTCGCGACGAATCCGGCGATCACGTCGGATGCCGCGCCTCCGCGCCGGGTGCGCGACTGGATCCGTGCGTCGGGACGACCGAACGGCCGAACCGGCGGTAGCGTCCGAGCTGGCGAGGATCCTCGCCGATCGCCACACCATGGCATTCGACCCAGGCGTGGGCTTCGAACGGTCCCGCGCCGGTGCGCGCCCCGAGTTCGAGTTCGCACTCGATTCGTTCGGCCGACAACAGCCGCCACAGCACGACCGATCGATGCAGGCACGAGACGCGGAAGGGGACGCGTGCGGCGGCGACGGCGACCACGCGCGCGACGGCTGCGGCGCGGTCGAGTTCCTCGGCGACGCGGGCGGGATCGCGCGCGATCGCCGCGCGGTCCCGTTTGGCGCGAAACGCCGTCGATGGCAAGGCGAGCTTGACGTGCGCGAGCATTACTGCGGCGCGCGCGAGCAGGCGTCGGTCCGCCCAGGAGAGGCCCGCGAGCTTGCGCCAGCTACCCATCGGCAAGCACGACGAGCTTCCGCTCGGCGAGACGCGCGACGAGCTCGTCGAGGTCGCGGGCGAGCACGTCCTCCGCCACGTCGTACTGACTGAGGAGCGTGGCCCGCGCCGCGGTCGTCTCGCCGTGGGCCGCGAGCGCCTTCCAGAAATCGAGCCCGACGCCGTCGAGGCCGAAGTATTCGCCGGTCTCGAGGTTGAGCAGCACCCCCTCGTCGTCGAGTTCGGTCGACAGGATCGTGTCGGGAATGGAGACCTTCATCGGGGGAGAAGATGGCCGGTGGTTCCCCGGGATTCTAACGGTCTCGGGCCGTTGCGATCCGTCGGTACGGTTCAAGCCGGACCGTCTCCGCACCCTCGCAGGTCCGGCCGGACGCCTTTCGCGTCGTCGTGACGAACGCCGTCAGACTGAAGTCTGACCTACGAGGGTTGCGGGCGCCTCCGGGCTCTTGTGGGTCCGGCCGGACGGCCTTCCGAACCCCGTCAGACTGAAGTCTGACCCACGAGGGTTGCGGGCGCCTCCGGGCGGTCCGGCTTCAAGCCGGACGCCGTTCGTCCCGTTGCGGCGAAAATCGTCAGACTGACCTGCAACGGAACGCGGGCGCCGCGAGCCCCCGAGGCGACGAACGGCGCACGGGCCGCCTCGAACGGCGACCCGCGCACGTACGGCCCCGGGGCATGGCGGCCCCCGACTGGCGTATCATACGGCGCAGGCCGCATCGATCGAGGAAGCTTCGCGTGATCCGGGAACTCGACCTGCCGAGCGGCGCCGTCCGACGGCTCCCGGGATGGGTCGCATTGCTGTCGTTGGCACTCGCGCTCGCCGTGCCGGGAGCGCAGGCCCAGACGCAGCCCATGTCGCCCCAAGCAACCAACGCGCCGGGGTTTGCGACCTCCGCGGCGACCCCCGCCGCCCCGTTGAGCGGCCCCGCGCCGATCGCCGGCAACGCTCCGGACACGATGCCGCTGCGGCCCGGCGAGACCGGCCCGCGCGACTACCGGATCGGCGCGCAGGACCTCCTCGAGATCCAGGTCTACGGGATCGACAACCTGAAGCGCGAGGTGCGCGTGAACACGCGCGGCATGGTGTCGTTGCCGCTGATCGGTCCCGTCACCGTCGGCGGTCTCACCAGCGAGGAGGCGGAGGCGCTGATCGCGGGGTTGTACGCGAAGGACTACCTGCAGGACCCGCAGGTGTCGGTATTCATCAAGGAATTCACGAGCCAGCGGATCACCGTCGAGGGCGCCGTCGCGCGGCCGGGCATCTACCCGATTCGCGGCGACACGACGCTCGTGCAGGCGATCGCGCTCGCCGGAGGACAGGGGAACCTGCCGGACCTGACCGAGGTGATGGTGTTCCGCCTCGAGGCCGGCCAGCGCCGGCCGCTGACCTTCGACCTCATCAAGATCCGCGGCGGCGAGATCCCCGACCCGAAGCTCGTGAACGAGGACATCGTCGTCGTCAAGCGGGAGGCGAGCCGTGTCGTGCTGCGCGACTCGGTGCTCGGCGACGTGATCACGATCCTCAACCCGCTCAACTACCTGCCGCGATGACCGCCCATGCCGGATAACCACGCGTCGAGGAACCCGCCGGCCGCGGGCTCCTCGGCGCTCCAGCTCAGGCCGTCCACCGCGCTGTCCACCTACGTCCAGCCGTCGATCGTCGACGGGCTCGAGGACGACGAGTCGATCCACCTGCGCGACCTCTGGCGGGTCATCGTCAAGCGCAAGTGGATCGTGATCTCGGTGCTGGGAATCGTGCTCCTGACCGCGATCGTGGTCACGATGATGGCGACGCCGATCTACCGCTCGTCGATCACGCTCAAGATCGAGCGCGAGGCGAGCAAGATCGTCGACTTCAAGGGCGCGCCGGTCGAGCCGCAGGAGCTCGGCGACACCGACTTCTACCGAACGCAGTACGAGTTGCTGAAGAGCCGCTCGCTCGCCGAGCGGGTCGTCCGCCAGCTCGACCTCAAGCAGCGTTCGGCCGAGGTGGCGCCGAAGGCCGAGCCGTGGTGGTCGGAGTGGTGGTCGAAGCTCGCCGGGCGCGAAGGCGCGAACGAGGACGCGGAGGACGCCGCGCCCTCCGACGGCGTGTCAGCCGACCCCCAGGCCGCCGCGGTGCGCGCGTTCATGGGCTCGATGACCGTGGAGCCGGTGCGCAATTCCCGGCTCGTTCGCGTGCTGTTCGACTCGCCCGACCGGAAGCTCTCGGCCGACGCGCTCAACGCGCTCGCGCAGAACTTCATCGCGCTCTCGCTCGAGCGCCGTTTCGACGCGTCGTCGTACGCGAAGGCGTTCCTCGAGGAGAAGCTCGCGCAGACCAAGGCGAAGCTCGAGGAGTCCGAGCGGGCGCTGGTCGAGTTCCAGCGCGAGCAGCGGATCATCACGATCGACGAGAAGCAGAACGTGCTCTCGCAGACGCTCGCGTCGTACAACGCGGCGGCCGCCAAGGCGGCCGAGGACCGGATGCGCGCCGAGGCGCTGTACCGCGAGTTCAAGGAGAACCCCGGTTCGTCGCCGCAGATGCTCGACAACAAGGCGATGGCGGCGCTGCGCGAGCAGCGCACCAGGCTGCAGGTCGAGTACCAGGACCTCTCGCGCATCTACAAGCCGGCGTTCCCCAAGATGCAGCAGATCGCCGCCGCGATCGAGGAGATGGACAAGAAGATCGCGGAGGAGACCGACATCATCCGCCGCGCGATCGCGGGCGACTACAACGTCGCCGTGCAGCAGGAGGCGAGCGTCCAGGCGAAGCTCGAGGCGGCGAAAAAGGACATCCTCGACCTGCAGGGGCGCAGCATCCGCTACGGGATCCTGAAGCGCGAAGTCGACACCAACCGCTCGCTCTACGACGGACTGCTCAACCGGCTGAAGGAGGTCGGCGTCGAGGCCGGCGTCGGCACCAACAACGTGACCGTCGTCGACTCGGCCCAGCCGCCGCTCGCGCCGTTCAAGCCGAACCTCGCGCTCAATCTGCAGCTCGCCGGGGCGCTCGGCCTGATGCTCGGCGTGGGGCTCGCGTTCTTCCTCGAATACCTCGACGACACGATGCAGCGTCCCGACGACATGGAGCGCATCGCGCACCTGCCGGTGCTCGGCGTCATCCCGGTCGTCAAGACGAAGAAGTCCGAGCGGGACAAGCCGCTCGCGCTGCAGGCGCACATGGACGCGCGCTCGACCTTCGCCGAGGCGTACCGTTCGGTGCGCACGGCGCTGCAGTTCTCGACGCGCGAGGGTGCGCCGCGCCAGCTCGTCGTGACCTCCGCCTGCGCGGGAGAAGGCAAGTCGACGACCGCGCTCGCGCTCGCGATCAACTTCGCGCAGATCGGGCATTCGACGCTGCTGATCGACGCCGACCTCCGCAATCCCTCGCTGCACTCGATGCTCGGCATCGACAACTCGCGCGGGCTGTCGAACTACCTGTCGGGCGACCTCCCGGCGCTCGGCGTCGTGCGCATCACTGCGATTCCGAATCTCTACGTGATTCCCGCCGGCCCGCTGCCGCCCAATCCGGTCGAACTCCTGTCGGGTCCGAAGATGGTCGGGCTGCTGTCGGAACTCGAGCACCGCTTTCCGTCGATCATCCTCGATTCGCCGCCGGTGCTCGGGCTCGCCGATGCGCTGGTGCTCGGGAACCAGGTCGGCGCGATGATGTTCGTCGTCGCCGCCGGATCGACGCGCAAGGCGCACCTGCGCGCGGCGCTGAAGCGGCTGCGCCAGGCGAGCGTCGCACCGATCGGCGCGGTGATGACCAAGGTCGACATGCGCGACGGGCGCTACGGCTACGAGAGCGCCTACTACTACTACAGGAGCACGAACGATGCTCCGCGGCTTTCGAACTGAGCCGGATCCGGCTCCCCCGGACGCCGATCTCATTCCCGCCCTTTCGAATCGCGCGCGGACGCTCCCCGCGCCCTGTCGGTGATGACCGCGCCCCTGTCCGCGGGACGCACGGCACGCCTGCTGCTGCGCTACCGACGCGATCCGTCGCGCTATCTCGGCGAGGCGTGCCGTCCGGATGCCCCGACGCTCGACTTCGACGTCGTGCTGCGGCTCGCGCAGGGGCGCGAGGTCGCGTTCGGCCAGACCTCGCTCGAGGACGCGAGTCCCGACGCGCTCACCGATGCGGCGAAGGGGTACCTTCAGAACGTCTGTTTCCGGCCCGACGCCACGCCCTACCAGACGCTCGGCCTCGAGCCCGATGCCACCGCGGAGTCGATCAAGGAGCGCTTCCGCCTCCTGATGCAGCTCGTGCACCCGGATCGGCACGGCACCGGCGCGTCGTGGCCGCCCGAGTGCGCGGCTCAGGCGAGCCGCGCCTACACGTTGCTGCGCAGCTCGGAGTCCCGGGCGAAGTTCGACCGCGAGGAACGCGAGCGGGTCGAGCGCGAGCGTGCTTCGAAGCAGGCCGCGGTCGCCGCGGCGGCTGCGATGCCGGGCACGCGCGACCTTCCGCGCGCCGTGCGCCACGCGCGCAGGCCGCTGCCGCAGCCGGTGCTGCCCGAGTGGTGGACCGCCGGCGTCGGCGGCTTCGTGCGGGCGCATCCCGCCGGCGTGGCGTTCGGTGCGCTCGTCGCGGCTTCGGCGGTCGTCGCGGGATTCGCGCTGTGGGAGAGCGATGCCGCTTCGCTCACGCGGGGGCGAACCGCGGCGCCTGGCGCCGACGTTCCGCCCGCCGTCGCGGCCGTCGTCGCCCTCGCGAAGCGCGACCAGACGAGATCGAGCCTCGCGGTCGACGAACCGCGCGAGCCCGCGTCCGTGTCGGCGAACGCGCCGTCGGTTGCGGCAGCGCCGGCGGCGACCGCACCGGTGCGGGTGCGCGCGCAGTCTGAACACAAGTCGGAGACACCGGACCGATCGCCTGCGCCGAACGTGCATGCGCCCGCGTCCGTCAGCGCCGCGGCCGCCACTTCCGTCACCGCGCCCGCCACGTCGACGGTCGCCGTGGCACCAACGTCGATTGCCCCGCGCGCGGCGCCCGCGGCGCCGCCGGTTGCGGATGCGCCACCGCCGGCGGCGGCCGCGCCGCCGGTCCGGTCGTCCGTCGCCGCGCCCGTACCCCCGGCGGCCGCGGTCCCCTCCGCGGTTGCCGCGGCCGTGCCGTCCACGATCGCGATCGTGCCGCCCGGCGTTGCACCGCCCCCGTCCGCGATCGCGTCGCCTCCGCCGGCGCCCATGCCCCTCGCCGTGGCGTCGGGCGTCGACACGCCTGCTGCGCGACCGATGCCCGCGGTGGCTGCTCCGCCGCCCGCGACACTCGCCGAGGCCTCGCTGCGCGCGCCCGCCAATGCCGAGATCGAGTTGCTGTTCGCAGCGTTCGTCGACGCCTACGACCGCGGCCGCGCCGACGCGTTCGCGCTGCTGTTCGACGCCGACGCGCGCGCGAACCAGCATCAGGGACGCGCGGCGATCCGCGGCGAGTACGACGACCTGTTCCGCCGCTCGCAGTGGCGGCGGATGCAGGTGATCCGCATGAACTGGCGGCGCGTCGGCGACACCGCGCAGGCGAAAGGCGAGATCGCGGTGCGCACCGGCCTGCGCGACGGTCGCGAGCACGAGGAGCGCCTGAGCGTCGACATGGAACTCGTGCGGCGCGACGGCCGGCTGGTGATCACGCGCCTCGACCAGCGGCCGGGCGCGCCGTGAATCCGGCCGGCACCATCGACGCGCACCCGCGTGCGATGCGCGCGCTCGGAGTCGCGGCCATCGCCGTCGCGCTCGTGCTCGCCTGGCGCGCGGTCGTCCTGGGCGCCGAAGCGTGGCGCAACGGCGGCTTCGCGACGCTCGCGAGTCCGATGGCGCCGGACGTGCCCGGCGCATCGCCCGACGCCCGCTGGCGCGCGCGGCTCGGGCAGCAGCCGGCCGACTTCGCCGCGCTCGTCGTCCTGGCATTGACGCTCGAGCGCGAGGGCGACGCCGATGGCGCGCGCGCGGCGATGGCCCAGGCGGTGCGGCTCGCGCCCTCCGACCGGCAGACGCTCCTCGCGTCCGCCGCGTTCGCGCTGCGTTCCGGCGACGAGGCCGGCGCCCTTGGGACGCTGCAACGCGTGGCCGATCTCTATCCCGAGGCATGGGTCAAGCTGTGGCCCGCGCTCACGCAGATGCTCGACGAAGGTCGCCACGCGGAATCGTTTGCCGCGGCTGCGCGCGAGAACCCCGCGTGGTGGCGCTCGTTCTTCGATCACGCGTGCCGGTCGTCGAAGAACGTCGACGCGGTCGAGCGGGTCTTCGTCGTGCGTGCCTCCGCAGGCAAGGCGGGCGAAGCGGAACGGCGCTGCATGATCGACCGGCTCGAGCAGGAGGGCCATTGGGCGCGCGCCTACCAGGCGTGGCTCAACAGCCTGCCGGCCGAACAGCGCCAGCGTGTCGGCAACGTGTTCAACGGCGACTTCGCCTGGCCGATCTCCAATCTCGGGTTCGACTGGTCCACGCCCCGGCGCGACGGCGTCGTGGCCGAGGCGCGGTCGACCGGCGGCGCGATCGGCGGGCGGGCGCTCCTGGTCGAGTTCGTCGACGCGCGCTGGACCGGGACGCCGGTTCAGCAGCACCTGATGCTCGCGCCGGGCCGCTATCGTTTCGAGGGGCAGGGGCGCGTCGACCGGCTCGACACCTGGCTCGGGGTCCAATGGGGGCTCTACTGCGTGCCGGCGCCGGGTGGGGCAGAGCGCCAGCTCGCCCGGACCGGCCGGTTTCGGGGTACCTCGGCCTGGGAGGCCTGGGACGAGCCGTTCGCGGTCCCGAAGGACTGCCCGGTCCAGTTGCTCCGGCTCGAACTCGCCAATCCCCGCGCGGACGCGGCCACGCCGGGGAATGTTGCGGCCAGGCTCCAGGGCCTCGCGTGGTTCGACGGCCTCCGCGTCCGGAGCCTTGACTAGCAGGGGGCGGGATCGGCGATAATGCCCCCAAAGCTGCCGGGCCGGACCGGTCGGGCGCGAAACAGCGAGCCAATGTCATGAAAATGCGGAGTTGGGCCACGATTGTCGCGATGACGGCGGCGCTCGGCGCGACGCCGGCGGCCGCGCAGCAGGCGGGCACCATCGCCCGGCTCTCCAATCTCGAGGGCAACGTGATGGTGAGTCAGGGCGACGGCATGGTCGCCGCGGTGAAGGACCAGCGCGTGCCCGCCGGCACCCGCGTGCTCACGATGTCCGGCGGCAAGGTGACGATCAACTACGACGTCGGCTGCGCAATCCGGCTCTCCGAGAACCAGCGCTTCACCGTGCGGGCAGGCGAGTGCGGCATCCTCCTCTCCGAAGTGGCCACGATCGTGCCGACGGCGGCGGTTGCCACCGGCGTGGCGGCGGCCTCGTTCGCCTCGGCCGCGCCGCTCATGGCGATCGGCGTCGGGCTGGGCGTCGGCACCTACGAGACGTTCCGCAACAACTCCAGCGATTCGGTGAGCCCCAACTGATCGCGACCGCGACCGGCGCGCCGATCGACGACGTGGAGCCTGCGGGCTCCACGTTTTTTTGGGCGCTCGCGGCGTTGGTCCTCGCGGCGCCGCTCTATCGCGGGGGCAACCGCGCGCTGCCGCTCGTCGCGCTCGAACTCGTGGCGATCGGATTGCTGCTGGCGCTCGCGTTCCGGCGGATCCACGGGCATGCGGCTTCGCCTCGGCCGCGCACGCTCACCGCCGCGATCGCGATCCTCCTCGTGTGGCCGCTCGTGCAGCTCGTTCCGCTGCCGGTGTCGGTGTGGCAGGCGCTGCCCGGGCACGCACCGTACGCGGACGTGCTCGGGCGATTCGCGGTGGAGGGCGCCGCGCTCGCGCCGCGCGCGATCTCGATCGATCCGTCGTCCACCGAGTACGGGTGGCTCGCTCTGCTGCCGCCGCTGGCCGCGCTCGTCGCGGTGCGTTCGCTCGCCAGCGCGCAGGTCGTCTGGCTGCTCACGGCGATGGCCGTCGGCGCGGGGCTGCAGGGCGTGCTGGGTCTCCTGCAGGTGATCGGCGGCGCGTCCTCGCCGCTCAACTTCGGCAATGCGCACGGCGGCGGCATGGCCACCGGCACGTTCGTCAACCGCAACCACCTCGCCGCGCTCCTCGCGATGACGCTGCCGGTGATCGTCGGGCTCGTCGTCTACGGCGTGCGCCGCGGAAGGCACGAGGCGGCGCGGGGCCGCGCCGGCGACGCCAACGCGCTCGCGCAGCGCGCGCTGCTCTTCGCGAGCGCGATCGTCGTGCTGCTGGGACTCGTGTTCACGGCGTCGCGCGCGGGCATCGCCACCGCGCTGGTCGGGCTCGCGATGACGGCGCTGCTGCTGGTGCCGGGACGGGGCTCCGTGCGGCGCGCGCGGTGGACCGTCGTGGCGCTGGTGCTCACTGGATTCGCGCTCGCGGCGGGCATCGGGCTCGCGCCGGTGCTCGATCGCTTCGCGCCCGACGCGCTCGAGCTCTCGGGCGACGGGCGCTTCGCGCTCTACGCCGCGACGCTCGGGGCGGCGGTCGACTTCCTGCCGTTCGGCAGCGGACTGTCGACCTTCGCGACCGTGTTCCCGCGCTATCAGGCCGGCGCGTTCGGCGGCTACGTCGACTTCGCGCACAACGACTACCTGCAGGCGTTCCTGGAACTCGGAATCGCCGGCGCGCTCGTCGCGGCGCTCCTCGTCGCGGCGTGGATCTCGGGGATGGCCTCGCTGCTGCGCCGTTCGAGCGGGCGCAGCTTCACGCTGCTGCAACTCGCCGCGGGCGTCGGCATGCTGCCGCTCGCGCTGCACAGCGTGTTCGATTTCTCGCTCCACATGCCGGGCAACGCCGTCTGGTTCGCGGCGCTCTTCGGCGTGCTGCTGCATCCGGGCGTACCGGAGACCGAGCGCGCGCGGACGTCCCGATCCGGACGGGAGGATGAAGTCGCGGGCGCGGCGACGTGATCGACCTCCATTGCCACCTGCTGCCGGGCATCGACGACGGAGCGACCGACATGGACGTGTCGCTCGAGATGGCGCGCATCGCGGTCGCGGACGGGATCCGCACGACGGCGTGCACGCCGCACATCTATCCCGGCTTCTACGAGAACGACCGCGAGGGCATCGTCGCGCGCGTCGCCGACCTGCAGCGCCGGCTGGACGACGAAGGCATCGGGTTGAAGCTCACCTGCGGCGCCGACGCGCATCTCACGCCGGAACTCCTCGCGCGCGTCGCGGCACGGACCGCGCCGACGCTCGCCGACAGCCGCTACCTGCTGGTCGAGCCGTCGCACACGGTGGCGACGCCGCGCTTCGCGGAGGTCGTGTTCGAGTTCGTCGCGGCCGGATACGTGCCGGTGATCACGCACCCCGAGCGGCTCGCGTGGATCGAAACGAACTACGCGGCGTTCGCCGGACTCGTGCGCGGCGGCGCGTGGATGCAGGTCACGGCCGGGAGTCTCGCCGGACGCTTCGGCAAGGCCGCGCGGCGCATGGGCGAACGGATGCTTCGCGACGGCCTCGTGCACATCCTCGCGACCGACGCGCACGGCGTGCGTCATCGTGCGCCGAGGCTCGCGGAGGGACGTCGCGCGGCCGAGCGCTTCGTGGGGGCCGAGGAGGCCGAACGCCTCGTCGTCGGACGGCCCCAGGCGATCCTCGACGACCTTCCGCCCGCCGAGGTCGAGCCGGTGCCCGCATTGCGCGCGGGCTTCGTGCCGCCGTCGCGCGGCGTCTTCGCGCGGCTGTTCGGGCGGGGGGTGTCTTCGTAGGTCGGGCTTCAGCCCGACGGAATCCGTGCCGATGCGAAGGAACGGCGTCGGCCTGAAGGCCGACCCACCAACGTCTGCTGTGGG
>JABTUF010000013.1 GCA_015075645.1 Burkholderiales bacterium
TCAGTACGGGACGCACGCGAACACGAGCGTCGGCGCTTCGCCTTCGAACGTCCACCCCTTCGCCACCATCGTGTCGAACGTCACCATGCTCGTCGAGTAGCGATGGTTGGGCAGGCCGCCCATGGAATTGTTGTAGAAGCGCCGCAGCGCGCGCGTGTCCGGCGGACAGCCTCGCTCCGGCGGCGCGGTCGGCAGCGCAAGGCCGAACGCGATCTTCTCGTAGATCCACGGCGGGGTCGTGGCGAGGATCTCGCACTCGTGCGGATAGGGCGAATAGAAGTGCGTCGACTGCGGCGGGAACACGCCGAAGTAGCGGCAGACCGGCGAATTGCCCGGATCGTTCGCCTCGGCGACGCGGAAGCCTTCGCCGGTGCGCGCCCAGCCCTGGAACACGCCCGCATCCAGACCGGCGATCTCGTCGAGGTCGGCCGAGACGAAGAAGTGGTTCAAATCGAGGTGGTAGAACTCGATCGCGCGGCGGTCGCCCTCGGGGACGCCGGAGCCGAGATCGGCGCGGTACAGGCCGGAACCCGTCTCCGCATAGATGCGTCCCGTCGTATGCGGATCCTGCGCGACACCGAGGGCGGCTTCGTCGTGCAGGCCCTCGTCGAGCGCGGTCCAGGTCGCGCCGCGATCGGTGCTGCGGAAGACGCCCGAGCCGAGCTGCGATGCGTAGATCGTCGAGGGATTCGCGGGATCGATGACGAGCGACGTGATTTCGCCTGCGCCCAGGCCGTTCGTGGCGCGCGTCCACGTCGCGCCGGCGTCGTCGCTGCGCATCACGTAGTCGGGATAGGTGAAGCCGGCATAGATGCGCGCCGGATTCGACGGGTCGATCGCGAGCGCGGCAAGGGTATTGCCGTAGGTGCCCCCGTACGGACTCAACGACGCCGGAAACGTCGCGACCGGAGACCACGTGACGGCGCCATTGGCCGAGCGGTACAACTGCGGCTCGCCGATGGCGAGCGGCGAACCGCCTGCGTAGAGGAGCGACGGGCCCGACTGGGTCGCGCCCAGTGCGCGGACGGCCACCGGTGGCGCGAATCGCGACGTGAACGACTCGCCGTCGTCGTTCGAGTAGAACATGCCGCGCGTAACCATATTGCCGAGGCTGCCGCCCACGGCCGCGACGAACAGCTCGCCGGAGGCGCTTCCGTAGGCCAACGGACCGACCGTCGTCCCCCGGGGGCCGAAGAACGAGACCTTCTGCGTCCACGTCGTTCCGCCGTCCGTGCTCAGCGACACTCCATAATCCCCCGTCACGCCCGGAAAACCGGTTCCGAAGACCGTGTTCGCGCGCGACCGACTCGCACCGATCAGGCGATAGGTCGACCCGATGTCGTGCCACGTCGATCCCGCATCCTCCGAGCGGAGCGTCGAGGCCGACGAGGAAGAGACCGACGACAGCCACTGCCTCGACGTCGAGACGGGATCGAAGTACAGCGCACGGGCGGACCCGGGCGCGCCGCCTGGTCGGGAAAGGGCGGCAAACGTCGATCCGCCATCGTTGCTCGCGAGCGCCCCGACGCTCGTGATGACGTACAACCGATCCGGGTTCGCAGCGTCAACGGCAGGCGTGCGGACCGACGCGTCCGCGATGGTGCCGGCCGCGCTCCACGTGGCTCCGTCATCGTCGCTGCGCAGCACGCGTCCGCTTTCGCACTCGATCGCGTAGACCCGTCTGGCCGGGAGAGACGAGAACGCGAAGTCGCAGACGAGCGCGGACACGACCCCTTGCGCGACCGGGCTGAACGTCGTGCCCCCATCGGTGGAGCGATGGAGTCCCCCGGTCGTGCTGTAGATGACCGTGCCGTGTCCCGCGGCGAAGCGGTACGGATCCTGACCGCCGACACCCCAGGCCCCCGGCGTATCGAGCGGTCGATGCCCGAGCGATGGGTTGTTCGTGAACGACGCGTAGAGGATTCGCGTCGACCAATCGACATCGAGCGCGCTCACCGTCGTGGGCGCGGCATCCGAACCCCACGATGAGCCACCGTCGAAGGTTCGATAGATCGTTGCTCCCGCGAACACCACGAGCTCGTTCGGGTTCGCCGGATTGACCGCTCCGAGGAGCAGGCCCAGACCGGACGCGTCGGTCGGAAGGGGGATCGGCGCCCAGGTACGCCCCTCGTCCGTGCTGCGCAGAATCGGAGCGCCGCCGTTGTTGAGGAACGCGATCGTCGGCGTTCCGCTCAGGAACGCACGGCCGAAGGCGCCGACCCTCGCGTTCGACGTCCAATGAGCGCCTCCGTCCGTCGTGAAGAACGCTCCCAGTTGATGAACGACCTGGGGAACATACCCGGCAAAGACGACGGCCTGTCCGCCCACGCCCGGATGCGTAGCGACAGTTGCGAAGTTCGACGCCTGGCCGCCGTCGGCGGGGCCGGTGGGGAGCCATCCGGCAGCACGCGCGAAGCTCGATGCGATCAGCAGTCCTGCAAACAATATGCGGCGCATGACGATGCTTTCGAGGACGGGAGCAGGAGCTCCGGTGAGCGGGACCGGCTGATGATAGGCCCGGCGAGGAGAAGAAATCATCCGGGTCGCCGTGTCGCAGGATGGCGACAGCGCGCGACCTCGGTCAACGATTCGGACCGCGCGAGGCGGAGCGGGTTCCCACGGGGAACGATCGGCCGGTAGTCCCTGCGGCCGATGGCGGCATGCGCAGCGTGCCGCCCACCCTGATTCCCAACGCCCCAGCGCGGGGCAGCGGGGACAGGGATGGGGGGCGAGCGCCGGGCCACCGACAGCGCGCCGACGCGGTATCGGCCGCGCCGTCCGAGCGAAGGCGTGCTCTATCGCTGCGTCCAGCAACACCTCGAGACCTGGCTCGCCCGCTGCCGCGACGGTCACGACGATGAGTGGTCGGTGCCGGCATATGTGGAGCGCGAGTTCCGCCGTTACCTGGAATGCGGAATCCTTGCCCATGGCTTTGCCCGGGCCCGGTGCGGGCAGTGCGGGCATGACTTCCTGATCGCCTTCTCGTGCAAGGGGCGCGGGGTGTGCCCCTCGTGCAACGCCCGGCGCATGGTGGCGACGGCGGCGCATCTGACCGATCACGTCCTGCCGGAGCTGCCCCTGCGCCAGTGGGTCCTGGCGGTGCCCAAGCGCCTGCGCTACTTCCTGGAACGCGATGCCGACCTGCAGGGTGCTGCCTTGCGGCTCTTCCTGCGCGCGGTGGAGTCCTGCCTGCGCGCGCACAGTCCTGGTTCAGGCCCCGCGGCGCGTCTGGGCGCGGTGGCCTTCATCCATCGCTTCGGCTCGACACTCAATGCGCATCTGCACTTCCACTGCGCGGTCATCGACGGGGTGTTCGAGCCCGGCGCGGGCGGAGTCGTCTTTCATGCCGCTACCGGCCTTGATGCCACCGCCATCACGAAGGTGCAGGCGCAGGTGCGCCGGCGGCTGTTGCGCGGGTTCGTGCGCCGCGGCCTGCTGCCGGGCGATGACGCGCAGGCAATGGCGCAATGGCAACACGGCGGCGGCTTCTCCCTCGATGCCTCGGTACGCATCGCGGCTGCCGACCGTGCCGGGCGCGAGCGGCTGCTGCGTTACTGCACCCGCCCGCCATTCGCCCTGGACCGGCTGCGCGAGCGCGATCCCGAGCACCTGCTCTACGAGAGCGCCAAGCCCGGTCCGGGCGGGAACGGCCCGCAGATCCTGACCCCGCTGCAGCTGCTCGACCGCCTCGCCGTACTCGTCCCGCCACCGCGGGTCCACCGCCACCGCTACTTCGGCGTGCTGGCACCCAACTCGCCCCTGCGTGCTGCGGTCACCGCCCTCGCGCCGGGGGCAACCACCGCGCCGCCCGCACCGCCGCCCGAGCCGCCTACCGTCGAACCGGCTTATCGTCGTGCCGCTCGCTACGCCTGGGCCATGCTGCTCGCCCGCATCTACGAAGTGTTTCCGCTGGTGTGTTCCCGTTGTGGCGCCGAGATGAGGATCATCGCCTTCATCACCGATCCGTCCACCATCCGCAACATCCTCCTCCACGTCGGCGAACCGACCGCGCCACCGCACATCGCGCCAGCCCGAGGCCCGCCGCTGTGGGACCTGCCCGATGCCAGGACGGATGAGTTCTACCCCCACGCCCAGCCGGCACCCGAGGTCGAGTTCGATCAACGCATCACTTGGTAACGCCGAGCGTCGACCGCCCGCCGCGCGCGACGCCGGGCCGGTGCG
>JABTUF010000014.1 GCA_015075645.1 Burkholderiales bacterium
GCCGACGACCAGCATCAGCGGCAGCAGGAACCGGAGCGACAGGCGCATCCGGTCGACGTTAGCCGGACGCCCTCCGAGGGTCTGTCGGACAAACCCCTAACCCGGGTCCGGTGCGTGGCCGGGCGCCCGGCGCGAGCGCAGCACGTTGGCGGCGAGCATCGCGCCGACGATGACGAAGCCGGCGAGGTTCAGCCAGAACTGGTTGAACACCAGCACGATCCCGCCGATCGACAGCAGCGCCTGTTCGACGCGCGTGATCGAGGTCGCGAAGTGGCGCGAGAAGGCGGCCGACAGCGCGAGGATGCCGACGACGCCCGCGACGAGCGCGGAGACGAACGCGCTCCAGGTGAAGTCGATGAACAGCAGCGCCGGCGTGTAGGTGAACATGAACGGCACGAGCGCCTTGCCCATCGAGAGCCGGAACGCGGTGAGGCCGGTGCGCATCGGCTCCGATCCGGCGATGCCCGCGGCGGCGTAGGCGGCGAGCGCGACCGGCGGCGTCACGTCGGCGAGCACGCCGTAGTAGAAGACGAAGAAGTGGGTGGCGAGCAGAGGCACGCCGAGCGTCGCGAGCGCGGGGGCGGCGATCGACGCGAGGATGATGTAGGTCGGCGTCGTCGGGATGCCGGTGCCCATCAGGATGCAGGCGATCGCGACGAAGATGAGGCCGAAGAACACCTGAGCGCCGTTCTGGGTGATCGTTCCGGTCGGATCGATCGCGCGGATCGCCGTGCCCGCCTGTCCGGCGAGGTCGACGACCGCGCCCGAGAACTTGAATCCGAGCCCGGAGAGCGTCAGCGTGCCGAGGATCAGGCCGACGCACGCGCACGCCGCACCGATCGCGAGCGCGTACTTGGCGCCCTCGGACAATCCTTCGACGAGCGGTCCCCAGGTGAGCGTGCGGCCCTGCAACTCGCCCCAGCCGAGCTTCCGCGCGATGAGCGGAATGTAGGAGCAGACGAAGCACAGCACGATGCCCCAGAACGCCGACAGGAACGGCGTGTAGTCGAGCAGCAGCATCGTCACCAGCGCGATGAGCGGGAACACGAGGTGCCAGCTCTCGCCGATCACGCGCGAGAGTTTCGGGATCAGATGCGGCTCGACGCCTTTCAGCCGCAGCCGCTTCGCCTCGAGATGGACCATCGTGAGGCAGGCGAAGTAGTGGAACAGCGCCGGTACGATCGCGACGATCACGAGGAGCTTGTAGGGCACGCCGAGGAGTTCCGCCATCACGAACGCGGAGGCGCCCATCACCGGGGGCGTGACCTGCCCGCCGCAGGACGCCGAGGCTTCGACGGCGCCGGAGAACCGCGCGGAGAAGCCGTATTTCTTCATCAGCGGGATCGTCAGCGACCCGGTCGTCACCGCGTTGGCGATGGCGGAGCCCGAGATCATCCCGAAGAGTCCGGACGAGACGACACTGGCCTTCGCCGGCCCGCCCGAGAACCGTCCCGCCACGATCGTCGCCAGGTCCATGAACAGGCGGCCGAGCCCGGTGATCTGCGCGAGGATCCCGAACAGCACGAAGTGGAACACGTAGGTGGCGACGACGCCCACCGCGATTCCGTAGATGCCTTCGGTGCCCACGTAGATGTGGTTGACGACGCGGTCGACCGGATAACCGCGGTGCGCGAGGATGCCGGGCATGTGCCGGCCGAGGAGCGCGTAGAGCAGGCAGGTCATGCCGATCGCGGGCAGCAGCGGGCCCATCGTGCGCCGCGTCGCCTCCATCACGATCACGATCGCGAGCACGCCCATCATGTAGTCCTGCGCGATCGGTGCGCCGACGCGACCGATGAACACGTCGTCGAAGAAGACGAGGAAGTACCCGGAGATCGATGCGGCGCAGGCGGCGAGCGGCCAGTCGAGCCAGGACACGCGATCGCCGGTGCCCCCGAACTGCGGGAACGGGAGCGAGATGAGCGCCACCAGCGCGATGAATCCGACGAAGGCCGCGCCGTTCCGGACCTCGCCCAGCGTCGAGAGCCGGTCGACCAGCGACCACGCGAGATAGACGTAGAACGCGGAGAAGACGAGGCTCCAGCCCCAGGCCTTCGCCGCGTCGGCCGTGCGTTTCGGCAGCGCCGGACGCGGGAACACGAGGAAGATCAGGCCCAGCACCAGCGCGAGATGGAACGAGCGGTGCTTGATCTCGTCCAGCAGTCCGAATCCGGCGGTGTAGATGTGGAACGACGACAGGACGACCGCGATCGTGGTGACGAAGAGCCCGATCGGGCCGACCAGCTTGCGGAAATTCGATTCCGCGTCGTAGGCGCGGATGAGTTCGGCCTGCTTCTCCTGCGAGACGGCCTCGATCGAGTCGGTGAGCGCGCCGCCGTGCGGCGACGGTGCGTGGGCGCGGTCGTGCCTGCTCATCGCGGAACGTGGTTCAGCGCGCGCCGAAGCCGGTGGGGCCGGTGAGGCACGGTCCCGGTCGCGCACTGAGTGCGACGGCGCGATTGCCCCACTGGGCGAGGTTCACCGGACGCGGGTCGCCTTCGGCGACGAGGCGCCACCGCTGGTCGGCGTGCACGCGCATCGCGATCGTATGGAATCGGCGCGCCATCGAGACCACCCACGCATCGCCGTCGCGGCGCCATTGCCCGCCCGCGTCCGCTTCGGTCGGGAGGCCCGGGCCGTGCCGGCGGAAGCGGATCTCGGTCTCGACGATGGCGTCGCCCTCCACGCGGTAACGCTCCTCGACCGGGGTGCGCGTGACCGAATGCACGTAGGACACCGTGAACGCTTCGCGTCCTGCCTCGACCTGCGCGAGCGGCCGGCCGTCGGGGTGCGAGGCGATGGCGAGGCAGGCCGTGTCGGCGCCCGCAGCGGCGAAGGCGAGGCCCGGGACGAGCAGGAGCCCGATCCCGGGCCCGGGCATCACTTGATGAGGCCCTTCTCGCGGTAGTAGCGCTCCGCGCCCGGATGCAGCGGGATCGATACCGACAGCAGCGCCGTCTTGAGCGAGATCTCCTTGCCCTTCGGGTGCACTTGGCCCAACGTCGCGGTGTTCTCGTAGAGCGCCTTGGTCACCTCGTAGGCCATCGCGTCGGAGAGTCCGTCGTGCGTCGCCCAC